>CAZMLP010001102.1:0-2174 GCA_964566745.1 uncultured Verrucomicrobiota bacterium
GCTGCGTTCGCTGCGCGAACTGGCCGACCGGCTACCGTCATCCGTGCCTCCGGCACGGCGGATGAGCGCCAGAATTTCACCAGTGGCAGGTGGTTTGTTTTGGGTTGAATCTCTTGGCATTCCGAGGGTTTTTCGCCCGTATGGAGGCTGGTAAAAATCTTCGGCTGCGTTCCATCTTTGTTTCTTTCCGTTCGCCATTCCCGAGACTCCCGATGGTTTGATTGACCTTGATTGGCTTTCATGCGCCTCCTCCGGGGCGCAAGGCTTCGGGGCGGGTGATCCGGTGGCTGCGTTCGCTGCGCGAACTGGCCGACCGGCTACCGTCATCCGTGCCTCCGGCACGGGGGATGAGCGCTGGAATTTCAATGGTGGCAGGTGGCCTGATTTGGGTTGAATCCCTCGGAAATCCGAGGGTTTTGGCCGGTTGGAGGCGGGTCAAACTCTTCGGTTGCGTTCCATCTTTGTTTCTTTCCGTTCGCCCTTCCGAGACTCCCGATGGCTTGATGGGCTTTCATGCGCCTCCTCCGGGGCGCAAGGCTTCGGGGCGGGTGATCCTGGCGGACCGGCTACCGTCATCCGTGCCTCCGGCACGGCGGATGAGCGCTGGAATTTCAATGGTGGCAGGTGGCTTGATTTGGGTTGAATCCCTTGGAATTCCAGGGATTGGACTCCTTTAAAATTCCGTGTTTGGAAATGACGAAGCTCGAATGACGAGAGAATTCCCAAAACCGTCAATCGTGCCTCCGGCACGGGGGAACTCCCTTTGAAGCAACCTCCGAAGTGACGGTTCTCCACATGGTTTGATTCACCTTGATTTTCCGTTCTCACTCGTCCGAGAGTTCCCGGACACGCCAGCGGCGTGTCCCTACCCGCGAAGCACTCATGCCAAGCCTTGATCCGTCTCCCGAACTTTCTTTCGAGGGCCGGGCAACCCCGATTCCGTAAGATAAATTACTTCAACGCCGCCAAAAGTCCAGCCCAATACTCGTCCGATTCTCTCTCCACCGGAAGCACTCGCTGGCCACACCACGGCACGCGCTCCTGGTTATGGCGATTCAATTCAGTTCATACCGTGGCCTTTTGGGCAGGGACCTCGCGCCGCGCGGTCCGGTGTGAATAAAGCTTTTCCGCGAGCACACGGGCGGCGCGGCGCGCCGTCCCTGCCATCGCACAGCCACCGTTTTTGGAAATGCTCTACTCGCCACCGCCGGTCGGAATGATCCGCGGCGGCGGGGCCTTGACGAAGGCGGTCTCGCGCAGATAGACCGGCGTTAGCTCTCCCGCCGGGGCAAAATCTGACCGGGTTGCCGCCACTTCCGCCAACATTCCCGCCGAGGGGAAGAAATCTCGGGCGCCCGGAAACCACCGGCTTGCGTCCGGACCGGCCACCAACTCGCCCGCCGCCGAGCGACTCTCCACCTCGGCGCGCGTGGTGATGCGCAACGAATCCTCCAAACGCGCATTGGCGCCCCCGATCCAATATCGCGCGAGGTAAAACTCGCCGCGCTGGGCATCGACCACAAAGTTCGCCGGGCCGGTCAACCCGGCGCGCACGGCCTGCCGGGCCAGCACCTCGACACTGCTGACGCCCAAGGTTCGTGTCTCCCTCGCCAGTTGCCAGCCTTCCACGAGCGCAAGGGCGAGGCGCACGCCGGTGTAAGAACCGGGCCCAAGCCCGACGCACAGAACATCAATTTCCTCGCGCTCGATCCTCGCCACGCCCAGGGCGGACTCAATCAAATGAAACGCGCGCGTGTGCCGGCCTCCCTGTTCCGACGCCTCGCCACGAACTTGACCGTCAAACCAAACGGCCACACTTCGTTGGTCCGACGAGAACTCAAGCGCCAAAATCTTCATAGGTGACTTGGCGGTCGGTTTCGTTGAGGGATTCCAGTTGCACGCGCCGGAAGCTCATTCCGGGGGACAACTTGGGGAGGGCGCCCGCATCCAGCCAGCGCCCGATCCATTCAACGATGACCACCGCATCCGCGCGGCAGAAATACTCGTCAAGGCCGGCGGCCTCGATCTGCGCGCGTTGCTCGAGACGGTAAAGGTCGAGGTGAAAAACGGGCAGGCGCCCGCCCGGATATTCGTTCAGCAGAGAGAACGTGGGCGAGTGGACTCGCGCGCGGGAACCAAGGCCGCGCGCCAGGCCGCGCGCCAACTGGGTTTTG
>CAZMLP010001103.1:0-7048 GCA_964566745.1 uncultured Verrucomicrobiota bacterium
ACCAGCAGATCAACCACAGTGAAGGCGTGAACACGGGCGCGCGTCATGACGGGTTCGGCTTCATCCCTAATTTGCCCGACTGGCGGGACTTGGCAAACGCCCCAAGTCTTCCGCCGTCACGGTCACATAAAGATCGTCGAAACTTGCGCGGGCCGGGGAAACCGCCCCCGGGTGGGACTTGCTCACGACCGCCGCGTGGAGCAGCCCTTGGGTGAAGAGCGGGCGGAGGTCCACCACCTCGGCCAAGTTGCCCGGGCAGAGCGCCACCACGCTTGATTTGACGGCGCCCAATTGCGCGCGCTGCTCCGGCAGCAGGAGCGGCGGGCCCATGAACGAGACGATCACGCTCCCGGCGGGCGTCCGGCGAAGCAACTCGAAGAAGTCGCCCGCCGGAACTTCCAATGGACGCAACGGATCGACCTGCATCGGGTTCACAGCGGTGATATTCGCGCCCGCCCGGCGCGCGGCCTTTTGAAAGCTGGCGAGAACGATGTCCGAGGCGGGTTGCTTGAAAGAGGTGGTGTCGCGGGTGATCACCGTGATGCCACCGCCCGGGCCAAGTTTGGCAATGGCTTGCCCGGCGAGCCTGGCGCCAATGGACTCGTAAAGCGAGGAATTGACCGACGGCGGCAACCCGACCGTCGCCAGTCCGATGGAAGCCAGGGCGAACACCGCGACGATGGCCGCGATCATGCCGGTGGATGTGCGGTTACGCATCGCTTGGCTGCGTCAACAGAAACGAAACGGACGCTGGAACACCCGGAAAGGTTTCTCGTCTCAAAATCAAAAGATCCCACGCGGCTTGGAGAAAATCACGTTGGTCGGGCTGCTGGAAAGCTCCAGCGAGATCTGGTCGCGCAACGTCACGGTCTTGGTCTGTTGCACGCTGCCATCCGCCAAGCCGAGATTGCCCTTGACGGAGTGGAGCGTCCGGTCCCAGTTCGCGTCTATTGAGGAGCCGAGGAACTTGCTCCACTGGGGGTCTAGCCCGCCGCCGCCGCCGGTCACATTCCGGTCACCCAACACCATGCTCTGCGGCCGGGTCTCGCTCGCGTTGATCCCGACGAAATAACTGACAGTCTTGTCGGCGGAGAGGAAAGCCCAATTGGTTCCGGCGTGGTTGGTCGTGTCCGCCGGACAGAGCAGGATTTTGGGGGTGGCCAGCTCGTTCGAGCAGGTCCGGAAGTTATCCACCCAGTCCGCCGCGCCCAAGCTCCCGCCGTTCGTGACCGAAAGGTTCCATGGAAACTTGTCGGCGTTATCGGTGGCCCAGACCTTGAACCCCAAACTGATTTGTTTCTGGTTGTTGACGCATGCAATCCGTTTGCCTTTGGCTTTGGCGAGCGCCAGGGCGGGCAAAAGCATGCCAGCCAGGATCGCGATGATCGCGATGACAACGAGCAACTCGATGAGGGTGAATGCGGCGCGAACGGCTTTGGGTTTCATAGCGGTTTGGCCAAGCTTGAGAGGCCACTCAAACTGTTACATACAAGCAATATCCACGCCACTGGAAATTAACAAGTTTTGTCGCTGAAATGACATAACTGTCACCAAACTCGACAGGGGTTCACAGGTAATTTCCGCCCCCAAATCCGCGTGATTCTCACGCCTTAATTGGGCTTGATCGGCCCTGTGGGCCGTTTCGCAAGGCCCGCGCTAAAAAAGTCACAACTCATTTTCAATAAGAATTTTACATCGAAACAGGATTCGATAATCCGATGAGGATGATGGATCAGAGCTCCGCCGGCGCTGGGGCCGGATGTCCTTGCAAACTGAATCCAGCGGCGCCACGAAACATCCTCAGCCGCCAGCCCCTCGCAACCACTGGCCGATGCGCTCGTTCGAGAACCTTGATTCACTTGGATCGGACTTCGTTCCGGCGGTTTCATCCATTCCATTTCTCATCTTCACGCCCTCAGCGGCGGAAAGAGTCACGCGCAACACCTTGATTCACCTTGATCGGGTTTGATTAGACCGATTCTTCCTTTTCTTTCACGCCGGGTTGGCTCGGAAGGGAAGGCAGGCCGGATTTTCATTTTGGCGATTCTTTGATGGCTCATTGTCCGGTTTGGGAGTTGGCACACGGATCGCCGTCCAATTGATTAGACGTGCCCTGCCACCACTTGGTTCAATCGGAAACCGGCAGCGTCGTTTCACGCTTTTTCCGGCTCGCTCCCTGCCCCCTTGAATTCCACCGCCTGCAATATTCTCGGGGTCGAGTCCACCGGCGCCAGTTCCTCGATTTCCTCTCCCGCCGGGGCCGCCTCCAGTTCCTTGAACTTCCGCGCGGTGACCAGCACCCGCCGCTCCAACGAGCCGACCGCCTGGTTGTAATTCTCCACCGCTCCGGCGAGACTTTTTCCGACTCGTCCCCAGTGCCCCGCCATGTCCGCCATGCGTTTGTACAGGTCGCGCCCCAAGTCGCTGATAACTTGCGCGTTTTCCGCCAGGTTTTCCTGCCGCCAGCCATAAGCCACGGCCTTGAGCAAGGCGATCAATGTCGTGGGCGTCGCGAGAATCACCCGTTGCTCGGCGCCCAGCTCGATCAACGCGGGATCGTTCTCCAAGGCGGCGCTGAAAAAGCTTTCGCCGGGCAGAAACAGCACCACAAATTCCGGCGTGGGCGTGAACTGCTCCTTGTAGGCCTTGCGGTTCAAGGCGGTGACATGCGCCCGCAACTGCCGCGCATGGTCCACCAGTCTCTGCGCGCGAAGCACGTCGTCCCGCGCCTCGAGCGCCTCCAGATACGCCTCCAGCGGCGCCTTCGCATCCACAACGATGTTCTTGCCACCCGGCAATTTCACAATCATGTCCGGTCGCAGCCGCCCCTCCTCCGTGGTCACGGACTGTTGCTGCGCAAAATCGCAATGCTCCACCATGCCGGCCAGCTCGACCACCCGCTTCAATTGGATTTCCCCCCAACGCCCGCGAACCACGGGCGCGCGCAACGCCTTCACCAAATTTGCCGTCTCGCTGCGCAGGTGATTCTGCGTCTCCAGCAGCGAGCGCACCTGCTCGGTCAAGCCCTGATACGCGCCCGCTCGGGCCTTTTCCAGCTCCTGGATTTTCGCGTCGAATTTGTCGAGCGACTCGCGCACGGGCTTGACCAGTTCCGTGATCGCCTGCTGTTTTTTCTCCAAATCGCCTTTGGCCGACTCCTGAAATTTCTCCAAGGTCGTCCGCGCCAGATCGAGAAACGCCTGGTTGTTGCTGCGCAGGGCCTCGGACGACAGCGCCTTGAAGGCGTCCGAGAGCTTCGCGCGCGTCTCCTCCAGCAGGGCGAGCTTTTCCCCGGCCGCCTTGCGCTCCTCGACGAGTTGCGTCTCCAGTTGGGCGATGCGCGCCTGCGAGTCCGCGTGGGCCTGTTGCCAGCGGGCCGCCTCGGTGGCGCGCTCGACAACGATCAAGTCCAGTTCCGGCACGCGCCGCGCCGCCTGCTCGGCGGTGGCCCGCCGCTCGGCCTCGGTTTTCATCTCTTCCCGCAGCCGGGTCAATTCCGCGGCGCCAGCGGCCAGCCGTTCCGCGCCTTCCCGCGCGCCCGCCTCCTGCGCGCGCAACCGCTCCAGCAGCACGGCCCGCTCGGCCTCGCTCTCGACCCTCGCGCGCGCCGCCGCCTCCCGCAGCCGGGCGCGGCCCAGCGACCAGGCGATTCCAACGCCCAGAAGACCGCCCGCCAGAAAAATCAAAATGGGGGTCACCGTGCCCATGGGAAACGCCGCAATTGCATCTCCGGAGTAGAGCACCCGTGCCGCCAATTGTCCAATCACAGGAAGGTTGACACCAACTGTTCTACTGTTACCATACACCAGTTATGCAAAATCCCGCTGGCCCAGGTCCCGCCCCCCAGCCACCTCGCCCCGCCTTCACGCCTTCGCGGCGGGCGTTTTTGAGAACTTTCGTCCTGTTCGGCGGATGGTCCGCCGCGGGCGGACTGGACTGGACTGGCCGGTTTCTCGGCGAGGTGCGCGCGGATGATCTCCAGTTTCCGGACGGCACCTTCACGATGCGCGTGGCAGATTTTCCCGGCCTCCAAGCGGACAACGGCTCCGTCTATCTCTCGGTCCCCGGCCTGCCGGACTTGATTATCAATCGTGTCACCGCGAGCCAGTTCATCGCGCTCAGCTCGGTTTGCACCCACCAAGCCTGCACGGTCCGCCTTTACAACGCCACAGCCGGCGCGATGGTCTGCCCGTGCCACCTTTCCCGTTATCTCCAGGACGGCACGGTGCTCAGCGGGCCGGCCCCGAAACCACTGCTCCGTTATCACACCACGTTTGATCCGGCGGCGGGCACGCTTGCCATTGATTTGGTGAAACTGGGCTACGTGATGCAAGGAGCCGTGGAGCCGGTGGGCCGGGGCGGGCAATCCCGTTTGCGCCTGACCTTTCAGACCGAGGCCGGCAATCGTTACGAAATCCACTTCAGATCATCGTTGAATGGCACGAGCGACACGGTGGTGCCTTTTTCCGAGACGTCCTCCGGAGTCGCGGCCGAAACGTCCTTGTTCGGAACGGGTGACGTGGCGACTGTCCATGTTGATCTTCCGCCCGGCAACGGCTTTTTCAGCGTTGCCCGCTGGCGTCTGCTAGGTGGCTGAACCCCAACCGGGATTTTCAAAAGCGACCGGTTGGAATTTATCTCGACGACTTGGCTTTGGGAAAAGGCCAACACATCCACGGGCTATGGAAAATCTCTGCGCCAAGTTCAAGCGCTTCCCAGTGAGGCAGGCGGGCGCAACGGCAAACCTTGCAAAACGACCGTTATAGCGCTGTCGATCTTCGAATCCAAAATATGGTGAGTGACACAGGAAGGCACCAGAAATTGGCTGTCCGACATGGATTCGAACCATGACAAAGGCCTCCAAAGGGCCTTGTGCTACCATTACACCATCGGACAAGCCGCCAAAATCATTACCCGCGATCCCAGTCCCTGCAAACAGAATTTTTGCCGGGAGTGCCGGTCAATTGCCGCCATTCGTCGAAACTTGCACCGCGCGGTAGTACCGCCACGGGAGCGTGATCGAGTTGGTGTCCGTGAAACTGATCTGCCCGGCGCCGGACCTTTGGGTGTCGAGCAAAGTCCAGTCGTGCAGGTTGGTCGAGGCCTCGAGACGGATCAACTGGTTCAGAGGCGCGTTCACGACCAGCCGCACCGCGCCCGACGCGTCCGGGTCGATGGACTTGAAGGCGAACGGTTGCGGGTCCGGCGGCGTGATGATGTAGAGCGTGACCAGCGCCTGCTTGCTGTATTCGGTGCCATCCCACGCCTTGTAGGTAAAGCTGTCCACGCCAGTGTAACCCAATTGCGGGCGGTAAACCAAGTTTGTGCCCAGGCCGTAAACGAATCCGTGTTTCGGACCTTTCAGGATCGGCAGATGCAACTCGTCCCCCTGCTGGTCATGCACATCCAGCGGAAGCGGTTGCGGGACGTCCTTAAGCAACGTGATCGTCTGGTCATTCACGTCCGCCGGAGTGTTCGGATGCCGGATCACCAGCGTGGCAGTGGCGGGATCGCTCTCCAACTGGCCGTCGCTCACCTTGAAAGTGAAGCGGTCCGAGCCGGTGAAATCCCGCGCAGGCGTAAAGGTAAGATTGGGAGGCGTGCCAGTGAGCCTGCCTTCCAGCGGTTGGGTCAACACCGTGAAGGTTAGCGGATCGTTCTCGCCGTCGGTCGCGGTGAGAAGCAGGTTCGTGGATGTGTTTTGAATCACGGTGAACGACAGGGGCGTGGCCACTGGCGCGGTGTTCTGGTCGGTGACTTTGAGCGAGATTTTGCTGGCCTTGCCCGCGTCCTTCCCGTCGCTGGCCTGATACGTGAACGCGTCGTCGCCGAGGTAATCCCGCTCGGGCTGGTAGATGTAGTTCGTGCCGCTGGGCACGAGGGTGCCGTGGGCGGGGAGCGTCAAGGCCTTGAAGGTCACCGGATCGTTGTCCGCGTCCGTGGCCGCCAATATGATGGTCAACGCCTGGTTTCGTTTGGTGGTCAATGCGCGATCCTTCGTTTCCGGCGGGTTGTTGCGGCCCAGGATGTTGATGGTCACCGTCCCCAGCAGGCTCGTCACCTGCCCGTCATTGGCGGTGTAAGTGAAACGATCCGTCCCGATGAAGCCCGGATTCGGCGTGTAGGTGGCCACGGTCGGGAAGCTCTCCAAGGTGCCGTGCGCCGGGCCATCGATGATCTTGTAAGTGAGCGCGTCGCCATCCGGGTCACTACCCTCGTAATTGAGGTTCTGCGCGGTGTTACGGTTGATCTCGAAGGTCTGGTCAAGCGCCACCGGCGGGTCGTTGACCGGTTTGACCACCACCTTCACTTGATTGGTGGACAGCAACCCCGTGGCGTCACGGACATAATAATCGAATGTGTCTGTGCCAAAGTAGTTCGTTTGCGCCGAATACCGCAGCGTCCCATTCGGCAATTGCGTCACCGTGCCGTGCTGCGGTGACGCGAAGCCAGCCAGCTCGATGGCGTCCCCGTCCGGGTCGGAATCGTTCGCGAGCGGGTCGAAAACCACGGGCGTGTCCTCGTCCGTGATGACCTGCGCCAGCTCGGCGGCCGGCGGATCGGGGACTGGTGTGACGTTAAGCCGGATGATCCCGGTGGCCAGTCCGCCGTGACCGTCGTTGATGGTGTAATTGAACTGGTCGGCGCCGTTGTAATTCGTGGCGGGCAGATAGGCGAGCCGCCCGTCCGGCAAGGTGGAGACCGTGCCGTGGGCCGGCTTGCCGAAGCCGATCACCCGCATTAGATAGCCGCCGGGATCGGTGTCATTCGCCACCGGGTCAATCGCCGCCTCCGTGTCCTCCGCGAGTGTCACGTCGTCCGGGTTCGCCACGGGCGGCACGTAGCCAAGCTGCACACTGAACACCACCACGCGCGAGTCGTGCAGCCCGGCAGGATCAGTCACCTGGAAAGTCAACCGTTCCACGCCCAGCCACGCCGGATCGGCTGGCGTGATGGTCGCAAAGCGGTTGGTGGTGATGGTGACGACCAGGTTGGTCGCGCCCGAGATGGTCCAAGTCAATTCCCGCGGCTTGTTGTCGGGATCATC
>CAZMLP010001104.1:0-1700 GCA_964566745.1 uncultured Verrucomicrobiota bacterium
TTCCGGCAGTCGAAATCTTCGCGCCAGCCAAGGCGGTGGTGGCCACGCCCGCCGCCAGACCGAGGGGCGCGGCAGCGCTAGCCTCCGCCGCCAGCAATGCTCCGAGCGCGGCGGCGGATGAGGTGACACCCCGGCGCCTCAGGAATGCTTGAAGCTTTTCCAGCGCCCGGTTCACACGCATGCGGGCAGCGTCCTCATTGCTGCCGAGCGCGACGCCGATGGAGCGAAAATCGCGTTGCTCGAAGTAGCGCAGCACAATGGCCGCGCGGTCCGCCGCGCCAAGCTGGTTGACGGCATCGTCGAGCAGGGGGGCGAGCGCGGGAGACGGGAGACCGGCGTCGTTTGAGAGCGTGTTTATTTCCACGGCGATCCTTTCCCGCGCCTGGCGGCGACGTTCGCCGCGCACGGCCTTGGCGGCAACGAAACAAGTGTGCCGGTGCAACCAGCCGCCAAGCAGGACGTCCGCTGGCAACGCCTTCGCCAGCCGCGCCAAGTCCGTGAAGACGGTTTGCGTCACGTCCTCGGCCAGTTGCGTGTCGCCGCCGGTCCTGCGCCGCGCCACGGCATGGACCAGCCCGAGGTAACGCGTGACCAGCTCGCGAAACGCGAATTCCGAGCCGGTGCGGGCATACGCTGCCAGCAATTGTTGGCTGTCGGTCATTACTTCAAAGGGAAGAACCCGCCGCCGGGTCAAACCGAACATGAAAGATCAGAAACGCCGCCCAAGGGTTCATCCCGTTAAAGTAAAAAGCCCTCTCCCGGCGACGAGAGAGGGCCTTCGAAAAATTAAAGAACCGGGCCGGGCGCTCAGTCGAACGCGTGGCCGGCGCAGCAGAGGACGTTGCGCACCTTGTGGCGCACGAGATCCTTCACCATGGTGCGGGCCGGTCCGAGATACTTGCGCGGATCGAACTCCTTCGGGCTTTCCGCGAACACCTTGCGGATCGCGGCGGTCATGGCCATGCGCAAGTCGGTGTCGATGTTGACCTTCGTGCAACCGACACGGCGGGCCACTTCGATGTCGGCCTCGGGCACACCGGCGGTGTCGGTGCCCATCTTGCCGCCATACTTGTTGATCTGCTCCGCCAAATCCTTCGGCACGCTCGAGGCGCCGTGCAACACGAGCGGATAATCACCCATGCCGGCGTCGAGCAACGCCTTCTTGATCGCCTTCAGACGCTCGAGGTCAAGGTGCTGCTCGCCCTTGAACTTGTAGGCCCCGTGGGAGTTGCCGATGGCGACCGCCAGCGAGTCCACGCCGGACTGCTTTACGAACTGCACCGCCTCCTCCGGGTGGGTGTAGCAACCGCCCTTGGAGTAGGAGCCACCCTCCTCGCCGTCGTCATGTTGCGCGCCGACGAGCATGCCAAGCTCGCCCTCGACTACGCAGTTGTGCTTGTGCGCGTAATCGACCACCTTGCGGCAGGTCTCGACGTTCTTCTCGAACGGGTCGTGCGAGGCGTCGATCATGACGCTGGTGAAACCCTCGTCGATGCATTGCTTGCACAGCTCGAAGCTGTCGCCGTGGTCCAAATGGACCGCGATGGGGATGGTCGAGAGGCTGACGGCCGCCTCAATAAGCTTCCTGAGATAGACGGGATGGGCGTATTGGCGCGCGCCCTTGGAGATTTGGAGCATCACAGGTGCTTTTTCCTCCTCGCAGGCCTCGATGATGGCCTGGAGCAGCTCCATGTTGTTGA
>CAZMLP010001105.1:0-1506 GCA_964566745.1 uncultured Verrucomicrobiota bacterium
ATAGCAGCGCTGATCTTAACGCTCCCTATGGGATGACGTTCGACGCGGCGGGAACCACCGCCTACATCGCCGACAGCAATCAAGGCAATTTGGTGACACTAAATGGTGGGTCGTTGTCCATTCTGAATTCCAGCGTCAGCCAATTTGGCAACGCGCGCGATGTGGCCCTGGACGCAAGCGGAAACGCGTATGTTCTGAACATATTTGCAGGACCTGACGGCCGGGGAATTTACAAGGTGAACATTAGCGACGGATCACACCAATTCATCACCGACCTGGAGCACAGCACCTTTTCCCCCTCAAATATGACTTACGGGCCAGGTGGATTGCTCTATGTGACTGGCATTGACAATTCCGAGTACGTGGTGCGTACCTTTCACACGGACGGCTCCGCCGGAAGCACCACCTTTGACTTGGGAGTCGCAACGAGCATCGGCCCTAGCACCATTATTTACACCCCCGTCCCCGAGCCCGCCACTTGCGCAACTTTGACCGGACTGGCGCTGGGCGCGTTCGCGTTCATTCGCCGTCGTCTCGCAAGCGGGGCTATTTGACGCCGACATCCAGATGGTTCTTCTCCAGCGTGCTGCCCTCGCTCAGGTGTAATTGGGCTTGGGCGCGATTGTAGTCCGCCAAGGCGCGGATCTCCGCCGTGCGCGCGTCGGTGAGTTTCTGCTGCAACCCCAGCACCACAAACGGGGTGCTCAGCCCTTCGCGCAGCTTCTTCTCCTCCGCGTTCAGCGCCGCCTCCGCGTAAAGACGCGCCGCGCGCGAGGATTCGGTCCGCTTGTGACTCGATTGCGCCTGGCGCAACGCGTCATCCACTTGCACGAGGATGTCCTGCTCCGCCTTCCGCAGATACAACTCGGCTTGCTGCTTGACGGCCTTGCTCGCGCGATAGCTGTTCCGCGCCGCGATGTTGCCGCCGAGCGGAATGCTCAACTGCACCCCGAAGGTGTATTGCGGCTTGCTCTGGTCGCGGATTTCACTCGCCGTGCCGCCAAAGGAAGTCTCCGCGCCCTGCAAACCGTACGCGCCCACCAAATCCAGGCTCGGAAACAACTGGTTGAACCGCAACCGGGTGATAATCCCCTGCTTCTCGATTTCCGTGCGCAATTGCGCCAAGTCCGGCCGGCTCGCCATCGCTGTCCGCCAGCTTTCCTCCCGGTCAAAGGTCCCGGCCAAGGCCAGCAGTCCCTCGCCCGGCTCGATCAAAGTGTCCGCCCAGCGGCGAAAGTCATCCACGATCAGGTTCTTCAAGGCGTTTTGGCGGTCGGAGAAGGCTTGCCGGGCGCTGTATAGCTCGGTGCGAACCCCCTCCACCTGCGCCTCGGCTTGCTGCTCGTCCAGCGGCAACAGTTTGCCGAACTCGACCTGTTTGCGCGTGGCGGCAAGCAATTGGTTCGCCAGTTGGAGCGCCTGTTCCTCCACCCGCACCCGTTCGCGCGCAAACACCAGCTCATAATAGGCCTGCTGCACGGCGTTGATCGTGTTCATGAGCTGCCA
>CAZMLP010001106.1:0-2338 GCA_964566745.1 uncultured Verrucomicrobiota bacterium
GCTTCACCGCGAACGCGTCCACTTGCCAGCCGTCCAATTTCAAGATCGCCTTGGCCCCGTCGAAGGTTTGCCGGACATTGGGATCCTCCCGGAAGGAAATCAGCCGCGAGGAGCCGTAGGAAAGTTCCTGCCGACCCGCGCGCAATGTAAGCGAGTTTGCGCCCGAAAGTGGAACCCCAACATCCAAAAACGCCTGGTTCAGGTCAAACTCGTCGCGGTCCGTGGGGCGTGGCCCGCCGTTGCGATTTTCCTCCAAACCACTCTTGAACTGGGTGAAGACACGGAAATTCTCGCTGAAGTGAGCGTCGGCATGCACCATGTAGCGTTCCAGCAGGTATCCATCGGTATCTTGTGCTCCGCGTCCCCAAAGGCTCTCGTGATAATACTCGTAACGCTCGCGAATCTCGCCCCCGAGAGTCAAATAGGAGTCACCCCAGGCGTTGAGTGGAATGAACTTTAACGCGTCCAGAAATTCCGCGCGGCGGGAAGGGTCCAGCAGATACGAATAATCCTCGTCGTAGCGAAGCTGCTTGAAGGGCGGGGGGTGGGAAGGGGACTTCGAATCACCGGACTGACCCGTTGCTGTTCCGCAAAGAAGGAGGGCGCTGGCAACTCCAGCCCGAAATCGCCATCGTCCGGGCGTGGCGGCAATCATTTTTTGGCGACCGGCACGCCGCCGCCAAGGGCCTTAAAGACGGTCACCAGCGCGGTCACGGTTCGAGTCTGGCTGGCGGCGAGGCGGTCTTGTGCCTCCAGCAACGTGCGCTCGGCGTCCAGCACGCTGAGGAAATCCGCCGAGCCGGCCTCGTACCGCTGATGCGCCAGGTCCACCGCCTTTTGGCTCGCCTGCGCCGATTCCTCGAGAAATCCTCGCCGCGACTGCTCGCGATTGTAATCCACCAGCGCGCCCTCCGTTTCCTCCAGCGCTTGCAGCACCGTCCGCTCATAAACCGCGAGCGCGCCCTCGCTCCGGGCATCCGCCACCCTGATGCGCGCTTGCACGCGCCCCAAGTCCAGCGCCGCCCAGGTGATGCGCGGTCCGAAACTCCAGTTGTCCGCCCCGCTCCGGCCGAGACCCGCCAGGGTCTGCGCCTGAAAGCCAACGCCGCCGATAAAAGTCACGCGTGGGAACAAGTCCGCGGTGGCCACACCGATTCGCGCGGTGGCGGCGGCGAGGGAACGCTCGGCCGCGCGGATGTCCGGCCGGCGCCGCAGCACTGCCTCCGGGCTGTCCATTGCCAGTTCTGGAAGCGTGGCGGGCATCGGCTCGGGGACGGAAAGCTCCGCCTCGAGCACCGCCGGCTGCTGCCCGGTCAGCACCGAGATGCGGTGGATGGCACGCTGCGCGGCCCCCTCCAGGGGGGGAATCGTCGAAAGTGTCAGATTTAACAGAGACCGGCTGCGCGCCACGTCAAAATCGGTCCCGCGCCCCCCCTCGAGACGCGATTGCGTGATCTTCAGCGTCTCGGTTTGCACGTCAACGTTCTTGCGGGCCACGGCCAGTTGGTTTTGCAGTCCGCGCAACTCGAAATAGTTCCGCGCCACCTCCGAGGTCACACTCACCAGCACGTCGAGGCGATCCGCCTCCACCGCCTCGTATTGCGCGCGCGCGGCCTGGACGGAGCGCCGGACGCGGCCGAACAGATCCAGTTCCCACGTCGCGTCGAAGCCCGCGTCATACAATTCCACCTGACGCTCGTTGCGCGAGGCGCCAGGGAACGCCGCCGACTTGCTCAACAAGCTGTTGGCGTAGCTCCCATTGGCTTGCACGGTCGGCGCCAAATCAAACTTGCTGAGGCGGCGCAAGGCCCGCGCCTCGTTCAAATTCGCGGTGGCAATGCGCAAATCGTGATTCTGCGCGGTTGCCCGCTCAATCAGGCCGTCGAGCCTTGGATTTCCAAAACCCTTCCACCACGTTGCGAGCGCAGCTTCATCCGCGGGCGGCTGGTTGGTGACGCCATTGGAAAAAACCGGGGCCACCGTCATTTTCGGCGCTTTATAATCCGGCCCGGCCGCGCAGCCTCCCAAGAGGAGCACGACGGTGATGCTGGCCAACCGCGCTCCCCGCGGGCGTTTTTTGGGGTCAATGTGTTTCATGGGCAATGGCGGGCACGGACCCTTGGTTGATCGCGTCGGCTGGCTTTGTCCTGGTGGTGATTTTGCGGATCACGACGTAGAATACCGGCGTGAGAAAGAGGCCGAAAAAGGTCACCCCTAGCATGCCAAAAAACACCGCCGTGCCAATCGCCTGGCGCATTTCCGCGCCCGCGCCGTGGGCAATGACCAGCGGCACCACGCCAAGGATGAACGCAAAGCTCGTCATCAGGATGGGCCGCAG
>CAZMLP010001107.1:0-6612 GCA_964566745.1 uncultured Verrucomicrobiota bacterium
GACGGCGGCTGTGGTCCGCGCGCTGGCGACCCAATTGCCCGTGTCCGACGAGGTGTTGCGCGCCGGCCTCGCCACCACGCGCTGGGCTGGGCGCTTGCAGACAATCCAGCGCGCCAACCAGACCCTGCTTTTGGACGGCGCCCACAACGTGGCCGGCGCGAAGGTGTTGCGCGCGGCATTCACCAAACATTTTGGAAACCGGCGCATGGCGCTGGTGCTGGGGGCTCTGCAGGACAAGCAGTGGGCGGAGATTTGCGGCATCCTGGCGCCGCTCGCCAACCAGATCTTGCTGGCGCCAGTGGCGAGCGAGCGGACCACCTCTCCGGCGCAACTGGCCGCCGTGTGCCAGGCGGCCAATCCCGCCGCGGACGTTATTATTTGCCAGAGCCTGGCCGAGGCGCTCCAGTTTGTCGCCAGTGTGCCCCTCGTGGTGGTGACCGGCTCGCTTTACCTCGTGGGCGAGGCGCTGGAGTTGCTGGGCGGGGGGGGCGGCCCTTCCGAGCGGGCGTTGAATGAATGGCAACCCCGGCCAGTCCAATGACGGCTCCGTCCGGTGAAATCTCAGGCGACTCGTGAGGCAGCGCTTCAGGAAGTGTCCAATCTCGCGAATTCCGATGGATTTTTAACGACGGGGAAATAGAATTATCCCATGCCAGAAAAGAAGTTGAACGAGATTTCCCGCCCGTTGCGGGAGCAGTACGACAAAGGAATTGCCGCCTTGCAGCGGAATAACCTCGACTACGCCATCGCCATTTTGGAGCAGGTGCTCGTGCAAGAGCCCGCCTTTTATGATTGTCGCGAGGCGTTGCGCGCGGTGCAGTTGAAGAAGTCGGGCGGGGGGGGCGGCTTTTTCAAAAAGATGCTGGGCGCGGCGGGCAATTCCCCGCAACTGGCCAAGGGCCAGCTCGCTTTGCGGAGCAATCCGCTGGAGGCCATCAAGATCGCCGAGCAAATGCTCAACGGCGACCCGAACAACGCCTCCGCGCACCGGTTGCTGGCGGAGGGGGCGCTCGCAGCGGACCTGCCGCGCACGGCCGTGCTTTCGCTCGAAATCGTGATGAAGAACTCGCCGGGCGACCGCGACGCCGCGCTCAAGCTGGCCCGCGCGCTCAGCCGCTCCGGCCAAGTCCAGCGAGGTGAGAACATTCTCGCCGAGCTGCTGCAGGTCTATCCCAATGACCAGGAGATTTCCCAGGCGTTGAAGGACATTTCGGCCCGCCGCACGCTAAAGGAGGGCGGTTACGGGGCGTTGGAAGGCGGCCAGGGCTCCTACCGTGACATCCTCAAAAACAAAAGCGAGGCCGTCTCACTGGAGCAGGAAAACAAATCGATCAAGTCCGAGGACATGGCAGACCGCCTCATCCGCGAGTACGAGGCCCGCATCCCGGTCGAGCCGGGCAACCTCAAGCTGATCCGCTCCATTGCCGAGCTTCACACGCAGAAGAAGAATTACGACAAGGCCATCGAGTACTACCAGCGGATCATGAGCACCGAGGGCGCGGCTGACTCGACCATCGAAAAGGCGATCACCGACCTGACGGTCAAAAAATATGACGAGCAGATTGCCGCGCTCGACCCCAATTCCGCCGACTATGCGGAGCAATCGGCCAGACTCCAGACCGAGAAGCAAACCTTCCTGGTGCAAGACGCCCAACGGCGCGTGGAGCGTTACCCGACGGACCTGCAACTGCGGTTCGAGCTGGGCGTGATGTATTTTCACGCGAACCGGATTGGCGAGGCGATCCAGGAGCTGCAGAAGGCGCAGGGAAACCCGCACAAGCGCATCCAGGCGTTGAGCTATTTGGGCCAGTGTTTTGCGAAGCGGAACATGAATGACCTCGCCGCGCGCACGCTTCAAAACGCCATCAAGGAAAAGCTGGCGTTCGACGACGAAAAGAAAGACCTGGTGTACGCGCTGGGCAGCGTGCTGGAAAAGATGGGCAAAAAGGAAGAGGCCATCGAGCATTTCAAGCAGATTTACGAGAGCGACATCGGCTACAAGGATGTCGCCGCCAAAGTGGACGCTTACTACGCGTCACTGGGTTGATCTTGCCGAGGGCGTCCGCGGGGCGATTTAACTTCGTCCTCCTGCATCCCGGCTTGGGTCCGAACCGGGCCTTGCTTGCCCCCGGTTTCTCCGGGACCCAGCGCGAGACTGTGCCGCCGATCACTGGGTCTTTTGCTTGCTCATCCCGCCCGTCAAGTTCAACAACGCGGGCAGGAAGGTGAGGGAGGCAACCATGCACGTCGCGGTGCCGACGGCCATCACCGCCCCCAGGCTCTGAATGCCCTGGTGCTTGGCGAGAATCAAACTGCCAAAGCCCGCGATGGTCGTGAGGGCCGAGACGAACACCGCCTTGCCGGTGCTCTTGGCGAGGATGCTGGGATTCTTTTCCTCGGCATAACGGTTAAGGATGTGGATGCCGTTGGTGACCCCGATGCCGATGACCAGCGGCAATGTCATGATATTCGCAGGGTTAAATGGAATGCCGGTCCAGCCCATAAAACCGACCATCCAAATCGTTCCTATCGCCACGGGCAACAAGGACAGCAACACCGTGGCCGGCGAGCGGAAATGGAGGAAGACGAGAATGACAATCGCGCCGAGGGCGTACCACGCGGCCTGGATGTAGCTGTCCTTGAGCAAGCCCGTGTATTCATACAACTGGACCGGAGTGCCGGTCACCTCGGGATCCACGGTGCGGACCTCCGTGATAAACGCCTCTTGGTTTTCGCGCTGCCACACATCCTTTTTGGGATTTACCTGGAGCAGGTGTTTACCCGTGATGCCAATGAAGCGGTTACGGAGCGGGGCCGGCAAATCCGCCGGTTGCAACGGCGCTGAATTATCCTGGGCCTTGATCGTGGAAAAGGTGTCGTGAATATCCTGAAACAGGGCCTGCTGGTAAGCGGCAAGTTTCACACTGGCGCGGGCGCGATCCCCGTTGGCGACACGTCCCGCCAGCTCTTGCACGGCACGTTTGAGTCCGGTGACCGACTTGAGCAATTCAGGATCGTCGGCCCGCTTCTTCACGTCCTCGAGGATCAGCGTGGCGTAACCGTCCAGGTAGGTGAGGGTCTGGCTCAGATCGCGAACATTGACCGGCCGGGTGTCCAACGGCGCGAAATTAAGAGAGGCCAACTCCTGCTTGATCCGGCCGATGAGCGCGAGTTTGCGAGTCTGGTCCTCGGCGAGGAAGTGCGCCATGGAATCCACCCCCGCGACGGTGGTGAGGTTGGTGAGCTTGGCCTCGAGCGCGATGGCCTCGGGCAAGGAGTTGGCCACCACGGCGGCATAAAGGACCGACTTGTCCGCGGTGTCCACGAGCTTTTTCTCGAACACCACGGCGGGCAAACCGGCGCTCTGCATGTGCAGCAGGTTGTAGTCAAAATATACGCCCGGGAACCGCGCCAGACAAAACAGGCAAAGACCGGCGGTGACGAACAGCACAACCTTGGGCCGCTCCAGCCAAAGATTTTCGATCCTGGCGCGCCGTTCCTGCCCAGCGGAAGACGGAAGGTGGTCGAGCTGGTTTTGCCGGCCGCGCAGCAGCAGGACCGGCAGAATGGTGACCATCGGAACGAGGCAGATGATCATGCCGCCGCCGGTGATAATGCCCATCTCCTGGATGCCCTTGAAATCCGTGAGCGCCATCGCGAAAAAGGCCCCGGCAGTGGTAAAACAACCGGTGAAGACACCCTGGCCGGTGTTCACCAAGGCCTTTTCCAGCGCCTCGCGCTCCGAGCGGCCATGACGAAGCTCCTCCTCGTAACGCGAGATCAGATGCACTCCAAAATCGATGGCGATGCCGATGAGCATCGGCACGAAGGTAATGGTGAGGATGTTGAGGTGCCCCACGACCAGCGTGGTGTAGCCCATTGTATAGGCCAGCCCGATGATGAGGCAAAACGTCGCTTTGATCGGCCGGCCGGTCTCTTGATAGCCGTAAATAAAGATCAGCGCGCAAAGAACGAGGGAGACAACCGTGGCAACGGTCGAGTCATGCTGCGACTGGTTCATTTCGTCGAAATCGAGCACCGGCTCGCCCGTCACGGCGACGTTCACCCCGGGCACTTCCCGCTGGGTTTCCAAGACCAGTTGGCGCAGACGCCTCACGGCGTCCGCCTCGGTCTCGTCGGTCACCGCATGCGCCGTCACGATGAACATGCGGCCCTTGTTGAACGTGATGTACTGCCGGCGCAACGCCTCGTCGCCAGCGTCAAAAAGCGCGGTGACCCCGGGCGAGGGCGGCGCGCCCGCGCGGCGGATGCTGTCGCTGGCCTGGGCGATGATTCGTTCGAGCGCGGGGATGGCCTTCACCAGCGCGGCGTTCTCGGCGTTCTTCTCGTCCTTGGAGGTGCGAATCTTCCGGTTTACCAGCCGCAGGAGAGAGTCGAGATTGGTGGCCTGCGAAAAGGTCTCCAGAAACGGCCGGAATTCGCCCAGGGTTTTTTGAAAATCCGCCAGATCCTTCTCGGAAAAAAACAGCAACGCCTTTTTGCCCATCATCTTCAGATCGTTGTGGAACATCACATCCGTGAAGAGGGCCGGCTCCCTCACCAGCCGCTGGCCCAAGCGCTCGACGAACTGCCGGTTCTTCTCCAGATCCTCACTCTCGACAACCGCCACCAAGTCGTCCTGGCCCGGAAACTCGGCCTTGAACTTGAGAAAATTCCGGTGGTACTTCTTGTCCGAGCCGACGAGGTCATTGCGATTCTCGTTCAGCTTGAGGTGGGTCGCCGTGTAGTAAATACAGGCGACGAACAGCAGCACTTGCGGATAAAAATAAAGGCGCGGGTTACGATAGACACTCTCCGCGAGCAACCGCAACACGCGCGTGGGCAGCGTGTCGTGCGAATGGGGTTTGGCGTCCGGGGAATCCAAGCGCGCGTGCGGGTCAACTCCGGTGTTTGAGTTTAACCATGGGCAAACTCGGCGTTGGCATAGACTTCCTTGACGTCATCGTGCTCATCGAGGGCCTCAATCAGACGGCTGGCCTCCTCGGCGGCGGCGCCCTCCAATGGGACCGTAAGGGTCGGCAAATACGTGATGGCGGCCGCCTCGCACTTGATGTTCCTGGCTTCGATTGCCTTGTGGACCGCCTCGAACTGCGCCGGCTCAGTGAGCACCTCATATCCCTCCGGCTCGGCCTTGAAGTCGCTGGCTCCCGCTTCCAGCGCCACTTCCATGACCGTGTCCTCGTTCGCGGCGTCGCGGCGGATGATCATCTGGCCCTGGCGGTGAAAGAGGCGGGTCACCGAGCCGGCCGTGGCGATGCTGCCGTGGCTCTTGGTGAGGATGCTGCGAATCTCGGCAGCGGTGCGATTGCGGTTGTCCGTGCTTAATTCGATGAGCAGCGCGACCCCGTGCGGACCATATGCCTCGTAAGTCAAATCCTCGTAACTGCCCGTATCGCCGCCGCCGGTGCCTTTCTTGATGGCGCGATCCACATTGTCGGTCGGCATGTTCGCGCCGCGCGCGCGGAGCAGGGCCATGCGAAGGCGCGGATTCATATCCGGGTCGCCGCCTTGAAGCTTGGCTGAAATGGTGATCTCGCGCGAGAGCTTCGCAAAGATGCGCGCGCGCTTGGAGTCAATCGCGCCTTTGAAGTGCTTTACCTTCGCCCATTTGCTATGTCCTGCCATAATAAACCATCATCGGCCCCGCCAACCGGGCCGCCTGATTTTACGTTATGTTACGCTTCCGCCTGGAAAACCAATTTGACCCCGGGGGGATCGTGCCACTCAACCCCCGGCTTCGGCCGGCGGAATTGGCGGCGGCATGGCCGGTGGCAACGGCGCCGCCGGTCGCGCGGGAACTGGAGCCGCCACCATCGCGGGCGCCGCTTCCACATGCACCGCCGTGCCGTAGCAGAGCACCTCGGTGATGCCTGGACCGATTTCCGTGGCGTCATAACGGACGCCAATCACCGCGTTCGCGCCCAAGCCCCCCGCATGGGCAAGCATCTGCTGAAAAGCATCCTCACGCGCCCGCTCGCACAAGCTGGTGTAGAGCGTGATATTGCCGCCAAAAAGGCTCTGCACACCCGCCGCGATATTACCGACGATGGAGCGGGACCGCACCACGATCCCGCGCACCACGCCCATGGATTTGACCACCCGGTAGCCGGGTAATTCAAAACCAGTGGTCGTCAAAGCATGTGTCTGGCTCATAGCAAAGGCACGGCTGATTCAACACGAGCGCCTTCCGGCAAAGAAGCTCTTTTTTCACACGGCCCCGCTTGCGGTTTTCCCGCTCACACCCGGTCGCGCGCCGTGTCTTGCCTCCGGCCTTGGTTTTGCTACCAATGACGCGCACACTTTCATCACCATGCTAATCATTCATGTCCAAGTCCACGTGAAGCCCGAGAGTGTCGCGGCATTTATTGCCGCCACCTTGGAGAACGCCCGCGCCAGCCTGCGGGAGCCCGCCATCGCCCGCTTCGATTTCACGCAGCAGAACGACGACCCGACACGCTTTGCGCTGGTGGAGGCTTATCGTTCGCCAGACGGTCCGGCGGCTCATCGCGAGACCATGCATTACCAAAAATGGCGCGACCTCGTGGAACCAATGATGGCCTCCCCGAGGACGAGGCAAATGCTCACCAACCT
>CAZMLP010001108.1:0-9258 GCA_964566745.1 uncultured Verrucomicrobiota bacterium
AGGCGTCATTGATGTTTCGCAGTTGATTCGCGATGCCCATTTGCACATGGCCATTGGTGAACTTCGGGCTGCCTTTCGCGTGGAACGAGATGAAATCGATTGGTGTGCCGGTTTGACCGGTCGCGTAATTCGTACCATGCAGGCAATGCTCGAGAAAACTCGGGAGCGATTTCCCGCCGGGACCGCCCGCCACGTCTGGTCCACCGACTCGCGCGGAGGGCAAGGCGCGCCGCACGGCGTCGATGGCATAATCGTGCAACTTGTGGAACTCCTCCGGCGTTCCGCGCCAGTAGCCGATGTTCGGCTCGTTCCAAACTTCCCAATACCATTTCTCCACCTCGGCGCGGCCGTATTTCGCGACGCAATGGCGCGCCCATTGATAAACCAGCTCCGCCCACTTCGCGTAATCCTTCGGCGGATAAGTCCAGCCGGTGTAAATCTCGTCGTATTTGGCGGTGGGCGACCAGTGATGCTGGTAAGGCTCCGGCTTGGTGGAGAGATCACGCGGCATGAAACCGATCTGCGCGTACGGCCGCACACCGCGTTGGAGGTAAGTGTCGAAAATGCGGTCGAGAATCGTCCAGTCATAGACTGCGTTGCCCTGCGCGTCCTCGCGGTAAACACCCGTGGAACCCCATTTCAAGGCAGGCGTGCCGTCGCCGGAAGTGAGCAGATTGTGGGTTCGAAAATAGACCTGGCCGGGCCGCATCGCGCCCAGCTCGGCGATCAATTTCCGCCCGTCTTTCATCGTCGCGTAGTTCGGCTCGTCCGCCCCGAAGAATCGCCAGATCGGTTTCAACTCGCCCTGCGGTCGCGCGGCATCGACGCGGATCGTGACGGGGAGCGAGTCACCCGCGTCCTTGGTCTCTGCGGCAAAAGCGGTGTTGTTGATGACGATCGCGAGGAGTGCCGCGCAAAGACCAAACGTTTTCATAATATTTACCGTGCTCCGTTTCGGTTGGTTATCGCGGGTGAGGAAGCCACGCCTTCACCCGGCGGACGCTTCAGCGAAGCGTCCCTACCTTCTTCCGTCGATCATTCCACGATCTTCGCGAATCTGCGCGCTGGCAGGGACGGCTCGCTGAGCCGTCCGGGCAGGTTTCGTGACCGCGATAATTTCATCAACATCACTTCTGATAATCGCGCCACAACCAGCGCAAAGTATCCGGGAGGATCGCGCCGCCGTGGTTGCCGTTATGGCCGCCCTCGCCGAAGACATATTTGTAATCGTAGTTCTTCTCCTCGAGCGCGATGACCAGCTTCCAGTTGCCGATGATCCAGTTGCGGTCCAGCCGGCGGTCGCGGAGGTCTTGCGCGCCATCTTGCAAGAAGACGCGGATCGGTTTGACATCCGCCGCGCGCACGATGTCGGGATACTTGTTGCCACCGCGCAGGTTAGTGAAACTGCCGACGTGGCTCACCACTTTTCGAAATTGGTCAGGCCGCTCCCAGGCAACCGTGAAGGCGCAGATGCCGCCGCTGCTGATGCCGCAGATCGCGTGGCCCTCAGGCGCGTCGGTAATCTTGTAGAGCTTGCGGACCTCCGGCAGAATTTCGTTGAGCAAGAACTCGGAATAGGCCGCCCCGAGACTGTCGTACTCAAAGCTGCGGTTCTCCGGCTCGGGACGCCAGTCGCGTTTGGGCGGCAGCTCGGTTCGCTTGTAGCCCGGGTCAATGAAGACGCCGATGGTCACCGGCATTTCCTTCGCGGCGATCAAATTATCCATCACGACCGGAGCGCGAAAATCGCCGTCCGGCTTGAGGTAGGTGTGGCCATCTTGGAACACCATCAACGCGGCGGGTTTGGTCTCATCATACTGCGCCGGGACATAAATCGAGTAATGCCGGATCGTGCCGGGGAATACCTTGCTCTCCTTCCAAACGTAATCGGTCACCGTGCCGCGCGGCACACCCTCTTTGGGCTTGGAGTCCGGGCCGAGCGGATAGCGCACGTCCGGGATTTTTTCGTTGGCGGGACGTTGAGCGTGGACGGCTGGGGCAGCCAGCGCGAGTAACGCGATGATCCAACCAAATGTGTGCGCGCGCGAAATGGACAAAAATCGTAACGGCGAAATCCAAGGGGTAGTCATGCGGGGAGTTTGTTGCGACCGCAGGGGAGTTGCAAGAAAACGCGTGAAGCCAATTCCGCGCTCTGCGTCACATGACCGTTCCGTCGCGGCACTCTTCCAGCCAATCAATTGCCGACGCGTCGAGTTGCCGACGATTCGACTCAATATATTGCTGAACGACCGCGCGCACACTTGGATGATGCAGATGGCCGAGACCGTGCAAAGCGTAGTATTGGCAACGCTCGTCTTTCGATTCCAGGATCGACTTAAGCGTGATGAAAATCGCGTCGAGCAAATCTTTCCCTTCGGAGTCGAGCTTGGTGTAGTCGGGGGAGAATCCATGGTGAATCCAAAATGAGTCCAGCACCAGGTCCCACCACATATAAAAGCAATTCTCCATCTCCTTCACTGGATGGCCTGCCACATAGCTGGAGAAAGGAACGCTCACGGAAGCCAGGCATCTAATCCGTCGTTCAATCGGCACGCGCCCGTCCCAAAGGTATTTTTGCAACTCGATTTCCGCGCCAAACATCGCCCAAATTCCCTGGTTCAATTGAGGAAGTGAATAGCGTTCGCCAATTTGTTGGAACTCCGTGCAAAGCTTTTTGAGATGTTCCACCACGCATTCTGGTCTGGAAACCGGATGAGGGCCGACATCGGGGAAATATTTCCCAGCAAAAGATTCTCCGCGCTCAAGCAACGGTTGCCCAAACCAGAACTCAAGCCACGCCTCGTAGGTGAGGAGTGAGACATCCAATTCGGACGGTGCGTACATAATCGAAGGCAATTCCTTTGGTCGCGACTGTATGCCACGCGCTCCGCAAAAGTGGGACGCGGTGGAACGCATCCCTGTCGCGCGTTCGTACTCGCCACTCCTCGTGACAAGCGTGTTGTTGACAATATGAGTGCCAAATCGCGGCTTATGTCACCGGCACGAACTCCCGCACGGCTTTGGCGCAGCGCGCGCAGAGTGTCGGGTGCGCGGCATCGCTGCCCACGTCGGTCTCGAAATGCCAGCAACGCTCGCATTTCACGCCGTCGGCCTTGGCGACGGTCACTGCGAAGGTCGCCGCGTCCGTGATGCGCGCCTCCAATTGTGACACGTTTAAAATCTCGCGTAACGTTTCGAGATTCTGTTGCGCGATACCGACCAACTCCGCTTTGCCCTCGACGATCAGTTTCGCCTCGAGCGATTTGCCAATCGTCTTGGCCTGGCGCGCTTTCTCCAGTTCCGCCAGAGCCTGATCACGGATGGCAAACAAATTGGCCCATGTCGCTTGATCCACCAACACAGTCGCCTGAGATGGCTTCCAATCCGTCGCGTGGACCGAAGTCCCGACGTTGCCGGGGATCAGTTCCCACGCCTCGTCGGCGGTGAAGACCAGCACCGGAGCGAGCATCTGGCAAAGGCTGCTGACGACCCGGTGCAGCGCGGTTTGGGTCGAGCGGCGGCGGGTGGAGTTGGCCGGGTCGGTGTAGAGCCGGTCCTTCACCAAATCATGATAAATGGCCGAAAGCTCAACTGACACAAACTGGGCGATTTTTTGGTAAACGACGTGAAACTCGTAGGCGTCGTACGCGGCGGCAACCTCCGTCTCCAGCATCGCGAACTTGCCCAATAGCCACGCATCCAACGGAGTAAGTTGCGCGTCGGCGACGGTGTGTTTCGCCGGATCGAAGTCGTAAAGGTTCGAGAGCTGGTAGCGCAACGTGTTGCGGATGTTGCGGTAGGTCTCGGAAACCTTGTTGACCCGCTCCTCGCTCACGACGATGTCGGTGCGATAGTCTTGCGACGCGACCCAGAGGCGCACCACATCCGCGCCCCATTTGCCGACGTACGCCTCGGCGGTCTGCGGCTTCTCGTAACCGCCCTGGCCCTGCTTGCTCTTCGAGATTTTTTCACGGTCGGCATCGACCATGAAGCCGTGCGTAAGCACGGTCTTGAACGGCGCCGCGCCGTTGCCCGCAAGCGAGAGCAACAACGAGGATTGGAACCAGCCGCGATGCTGGTCGCTGCCTTCCAGGTAAATATCCGCCTGCCAGTCCGAAACCGAATGCGGCGCGTAACCGCCGGAATGCGAAAGTTCCGCGCGCTGGCGTAGAACTGAGCGCGACGACGAGCCGGAATCAATCCAGACATCGAGCGTGTCGCTGGATTTCGCGACGGCATCCGCGCTCGTCCAGTCCCCTGGTTTAACAAGCGACCAAAGCTCTTGCGCGGATTTCTCGAACCAGACGTTCGAGCCGTGCTGCTCAAAGAGCGCGGCGGTTTTGCGCACGACGCGCGCGTCGAGGATCGCGTTCCCTTGCGCGTCGTAAAACGCCGGGATTGGCACACCCCAAGTGCGCTGGCGCGAGATGCACCAGTCCGGGCGGCCTTTCACGGCGGCCTCGATGCGGTTTTTGCCCCAGTCCGGCACCCACGCCACGCCATTGATCGCGTCGAGCGACTCCTCGCGGAATGTCTTTCCGGCGCGCGCGTGGTCGATCTCGATAAACCACTGGTCCATCGCGCGGAAAATCACGGGCGTTTTGCTGCGCCAGCAGTGGGGGTAGCTGTGCGAATAGCCCTCGCGGAAAACGAGCGCGTTTTTGGATTGCAGCAGCTCGATCACCGCCTCGTTCGCGTCGCTCTTGCCGTTCTTTTCGAGAATGGATTTGCCGACGAGTTCGGCGGGCATCTGTTGCTCGACGGGCAGATCGCTCGTGAGCGCGAGACGTCCATCGTCATCGACGGGCGAGTAAATCGGCAGGCCGACCGACGAGCCGAGACCATAGTCCTCCAGACCGTGGCCGGGCGCGATATGGACGAACCCGGTGCCAGTGCTGTTCTCCACGAACTCGGCCGGATAAAGCTTTCCAGTGCGGTCGCAGAAGGGATGCTGATATTCAACGGTGGTTAGCAACCCTGCATCCAGGCTGCGAACAATCTCGTAGCTTTCCCATTTGCACTTCTGCGCGACCGCGCCGAGCAGCATGGTGGAAACGATGTGTTCATCGGCGCCCACGCGCACGAGCGAATAGCTGAAATCCTTGTTGTAGGCGATGGCGAGGTTCGCCGGGAGGGTCCAGGGTGTGGTGGTCCAGATCAGGATGAACACGCCGGGCCGCCCGATTACCGGGAACTTCACATACACGCTCTGACTGACGTGGTCCTTGTATTCCACCTCGGCCTCGGCCAGCGCCGTGCGGCACGGGATGCTCCAATACACCGGCTTTTTGCCGCGATAGACGAAGCCCTGCTCGACGATGTCCGCGAACAGGCGCAACTCGTCCGCCTCGTATTCCTTGTTCAGCGTGAGGTACGGGTTCTCCCAATCCCCGAGCACGCCCAGGCGCTTGAACTGTTGCCGCTGGATGTCGATGAACTTGCGCGCGTAGGCGTCACACGCCTTGCGGATGGCGGCGGGATCGGACGCGGTGTCGCCCGCCTTGCGCATCTCCTGCGAGACCTTGAACTCGATGGGCAGGCCGTGGCAGTCCCAGCCGGGGATGTATGGCGCGCTGAAGCCGCAGAGGGATTTGTATTTGACGATGATGTCCTTGAGAATCTTGTTCAGCGCGGTGCCGATATGGACGTCCCCGTTGGCAAAGGGCGGGCCGTCATGCAGCACGAACTTGGGCGCGCCGGCGCGGCGGGCTTGAATGCGCTCGTACAGCTTTCCGGAAAGCCATTGGGCCAGGCGTTGCGGTTCGCGAACCACGAGATCGGCCTTCATGGAGAAGTCCGTTCGCGGCAGATTCAGTGTGTTTTTGTAATCCATCGCCATCTTAATCAGGGCGCGCACCCTAGCAGCGGCGCCTGCCCGTCGCAAGATGGCAAGTGGCCGGGGCGCGGTCGGGACGGACTACGGCTGCTTGAAGAGGCGTTCCAATTCCTCGCGGTGGTGGACCGCGAGCGACCCGCTGGACCGCTCACCGGCCGGGTCCAAGGCTTGGTAGCGATATTCGAACGCCCCGAATTGAAACCGGGTGTCGTACTGCCCCGTGTGGACGGTATCCTTTTCCAGAATCAGCGGCTCGGCGGGGGAAAGGCCGGCAACACTGCCCGAGCGGGATACTTCATACCGGCTCAACATGGCGTCGTCAATTTGCGGGCCCAGATAAGGCGCAAGCTCCGTGACGCGAGCCGGCAGCTGGCCTTGGTTTGCAAACAGATAGTCCCCCAAAGCCACGCCCAATTGCTCGGCGAACTGCCGCTTGGCCGCGGTGCGGATGATGCTCGCGGCCCAGGCGTCTTGTTTGCCCTCGGGAAGATTCAAGATGTGGAACATCCAATCCCGGTCCGAGAGCAGTTGAAGCTCGGGGATCGACTCGCCGGGAGTTTCCGCGAGCCAGCGTTTCATCTCCTTCACCCGTTTGGCGGCCTCTGACGCCAAGGCCTGGGTCGGATCATCGCGTGAGGAATGGTCTGTGGCCCGCCGCTGGGCAACCTCGCCGCGTAATTGCAGCAGCTCGGAGTTGTTTGAATTAGTCTGGAGACGGGCAATTTCCCCGGTCAGTGAGGCAAGTCTGGTGGTGGCGGTGTCCCGTTCCTCCCGCAACTTTTGAACCTGCGCGGCGAGAGGCGCCAATAGCCGCTGGAGCGATTCATTCTCCACCCGCAAACCATGGGCTTGCCGCGCTTGATGCAGCCCAGCGCCCGCGGTCAAGAAAAGGGCCGCTGTGATCAATGATTTTTGGAGGGTGGTCATGGCAACGGCGGGGGTAAGGGCAAACGTGGAGGCGAGAGCGGCTCCGGTCGCGACCGGGGTTATGGCGACTGCGGCGGCCAAGGAAATTGGGGCGGCCTGGACAGCATGGGTCGTGAGGGCGACGGCCAGACCGCTCACGCCAACCGTTACGCCGCGTCGCGCCAGCCTTTTGCGTAATTGCTCCACCGCGCGCGCGACACGCTTTTGCGCGGCCTCGGCGCTGATTCCCAGCAATTCTCCGATCTCCCTGGCGGTTCTCCCCTGGAAATAGCGAAGCAACACGGCGTCGCGTTCCGGCGCGGTCAATTCGCCAAGCGCGGCGTCCAGTTGCGGGGCGATGGTGTCCCATTCAGACTCCGGCTCACTGAGGGGCAAGGCATTCATGGTGACGGCCTCCTGCTCGCGGGCTTGACGTCGGATGGTCGCGCGGACGGCGTTGGCGCCCAAATTTTGGGTGGCCCGGTGAAGCCAGCCAACGAGGACGGGATGGCCAGCCAGTTGGTCCGCGCTTTTCGCGAGGGCGATGAAGACGTTTTGCGTCACCTCCTCCGCCAGCGAGGCGTCACACGTCATGCGTAACGCGGCGGAGTGGACAAGATCCACATGCCGCGTGGCAAGCTCGGCGAACGCCGCCTCGGAACGTTCCGAGGCGTAGGCATGCAACAATTGCTGGTCGGTCCAGTGGCGCACTCAAAGGATAATAACCGCCGTTGCCAAAATCGGACAAGGAGCCGGGAAAACCCCGGGCGACAGCTGGCAAAAGACCTTGGCAGTGTGGGGGCCTTTTGATTAGCTCCTCGCGCGCGATGAAACGACTCCTGCTTCTCCCTTGCCTGCTTTGGCTGGCAGCCTGCTGCCTTGGAAGGATCCATGCGCAAGAGGCGGACACGGCCACCTGGGAGATTGATCATCGCGGGGCGGACAGCGAGATTGAGTATGATGAGCGGACTCATGTCACCACCGCCACTCGCGGGGTCATCGTGAGATTTCGCGACGAGGCAAAACATCGCCAGGCGGTGCTGACGGCGGAAAAGATGACGCTCGACCGTGTCGAGGGCGACGTCTCCGCCGAGGGCGAAGTGATGCTGCAAAGCGACGGCCAGGTCTGGCGCGGCGAGAAGCTCAAGTACAATTTCAAGACCGGCCGCCTGGACGGGGAGAATTTTCGAACCGGCCGCGCCCCCTTTTTCGCGGCGGGAACGGGTCTGGTCACGGACAAAACCAACCAGACCTACACGCTCTCGAACGCTTACGTGACCGGGGATGATGTCTCCGCGCCCAGCCAGCCGAATTACCGCGTTCGGGCCAGGACCATCACGCTGACCGCGGGCAAATCCCTGGAGGCTCGCGACGCGACGCTTTACATCGGCCGGGTGCCCGTCATGTATCTGCCGTATTATCACCGCACCTTTGACCGGCATCCGAACAATTTTGAGTTCACGCCCGGTTACCGGAGTTACTACGGCCCGTACCTGCTCTCGACTTACAACTGGTATTGGAACACGAACCTGAGCGGCGCGGTGCATTTGGATTATCGTGTGAAACGCGGCTTTGGCGGCGGGCCCGACTTCACCTATGACGCGGGCCGCTGGGGCGAGGGGTCCCTCCAGGGTTATTACGCGCACGATGACGATCCGGGAATCGACCCTCTGGGCAGGGAGATCCCCGAGGACCGCCACCGGATCACCTTCACTCACCGGATGACCATCGCCACGAATTTCACGGCCAAGGTCGTCGTGCGCGAGCAGAGTGACGCGGAGATCATTCGTGACTTCTTCGAGCATGAGTACCGGATGGACACCCAGCCCTCGTCCTTCCTCGAGGCAACGAAGACGTGGTCGAATTTCTCCCTCGACGCGATTGCCCAGCCGCGCCTCAACGACTTCTTCGAGACGGTCGAGCGTCTGCCGGATGTGAAGCTCACCGGCGTCCGGCAGCAATTGGGCGCCTCTCCGTTTTATTACGACAGCGAAAGCTCGCTGGCCTATTTGAGGCACACCTACGCGAACGACATCACCAATGACTTCGCGGGCGGGCGGGCGGACACTTATCATCAGATCACCTTGCCGCGAACCTTCTTTGGCTGGCTGAATTTCACGCCGCGCGTGGGCGGCCGGCTCACTTATTACACCGAGACGGACGGCTACAACAGCACGCTGAAGGAGCAAACCCGCGGGGTGTTCAACACCGGCGCCGAGCTTTCCATGAAGGCCTCGCGGGTCTGGGGCGGAGTGCGCAACCAGTTTCTGGATGTGACCGAGCTGCGGCACATCATCGAGCCTTCCATCAATTACGTTTACGTGCCGACGCCGAATGTCCGTCCCTGGCAGTTGCCGCAATATGACAGCGAGATTCCGACGCTGCGCCTGTTGCCCATCGAATACCCCGACTACAACGCCATTGACTCCATCGACACGCAGAACGTGATCCGCTTCGGTCTGCGCAACAAGATCCAGACCAAGCGCAAGGGGCAAGTGGAGAACTTGGTGAACTGG
>CAZMLP010001109.1:0-2747 GCA_964566745.1 uncultured Verrucomicrobiota bacterium
CACTTTCCCCGTCCGCAACGCGTGGTACGTCTCCAGTTATTCAATGGCGTCCGGGATTTACACGGTTTCCGCAGACTTTCTCCCGGGCGACGTCTCGGACGAGCGCCGGGGTGGCGTGGCTGGTTGGTTGAACACCACCACGCAGACCGGCATCACCTTGCATGTCCGGCCCGCGGGTGATTCCCCCTCCTTCCGCGTGGCCACGGTGAATTTTCAGGCGGACAATGGCGAGGACAACGAGTCTGCCGCGCATCTCTTCAACCAGGATGGCACGGCGGCCACCATGGATATTGGTTCGGCCTCTGCCGCGCTGGGCGCGTATAACCCTACCAATCTTGCGACCTTTCAGCTCGCGTTCACCGCTCCCACCACCGCGGACAAGGCGGCCTTGAGCGGCGCCACGGCCCATGTCACCGCCAAGGTTTTTCAGTCGAACGGCAGTGCCACGCCAGTGACTCTCGCGACCTGGGAATTGCTCACTGATCTGCCGGTCCCGGCCGCCGCCTCGCACCGCGCGGCCTACTACGCCTACTGGGGCGCGATCGCCGGCACCGGCCCGATTGGCTATCTCGACAACCTCACCACCACGGGGGCAGTCGTCACCGTCACCAACTCCGCCCCGGCGGTTTCCCTCACTGGCCCGACCAACAACGCCACTTACATCACCCCCTCGACCATCACTTTCACCGCCACCGCCTCGGACCCTGACGGCACGATCAAGCGCGTCGATTTTTACGCCAACAACCAGTTGGTGGGCTCGGCAAACGGCGCGCCGTATGGTTTTGATTGGGTGGACGCGACCGCCGGGACTTACAACTTGACTGCCAGGGCGGTGGACAACCAGGGAGCCACCACCACGTCCACCAACAAAATCACCATCACAGTCAAAACCAACACGCCGCCAAATGTCGCGCTCTCGGCTCCGGCGAACGGCGCCACTTTTAGCTCCTCGGCGGACATCACCATTACCGCCATTGCCAGCGATTCCGACGGCGCGGTCCGGTTTGTGGAGTTTTTTGCCGACGACCAGTCACTGGGCATTGCCACGGACATGCCCTACTCGCTCACTTGGTCATTCCACGAGGCGGGAACCCATGTGATAAGTGTCCAGGCCACGGATGACCACGGCGGGGTCAGCACGAATTCCAATCCCGCCACCGTCACCCTCAAGGACATCGGTGCCCTGTTGGTCACCATCAACAGCCCGGTGGATGGCGCCACTTTCAACGCCGGCGTGGATGTGGCCGTGCAAATTCAGGCCACCGAAAATGGCGGCACGATCACCAACCTGACTTTGCTGGTGGACAATGTGCTGAACAAGAGCCTCAAGGTGTCCAGCAATGATGTCGCCACGGCGACGTTGACTTATGCGAAGGCGACGGCAGGTAACCACTCCCTGGTCGCCAGCGCCACGGACAGCTTCGGGCAAACCATCCAGTCCGCGCCGGTGAACATCGTGGTCAATGGCAGCACAGCGGCTCCGTCGCTCTCCATTCAGGAATCCGGCGGCTCGGTCGTGATCTCCTGGCCCGCCAACGCCACCGGTTACAAGCTGCAATCGACTCCATCGTTGGTCCCGCCAGTCACTTGGACCGACGTCAATTCCGCGAACAACAGCGCCACCATCCCCGTCGGCGCCGGCGCCCGTTTCTTCCATCTGGTGAAATAGCGGCCCTGCCGCGGCGGATTTCTCCGTCGAAGTTGCGTCGTGGCAGGTCAACCCTGGTTTTCAGGTTAAGACCTTCCGGGAGAAGTTTTCCCTGTAACCGGACACCGATGGGGAAACGTCTATAGGAAGTGGCGAGGTTACACCGCCTCATGGCTTCATAATGTCATTCGCGCGACTCAATATCAGCCAGAACCTGGCCGCTAACAAAACTGGCGCGGCAACGCCGAAAATCCAGGCGATTCAAGCCAAATCAAGGCGTGCGATGAGTCCCCGAATTGAGTTTTGAAATGCGATGGAATGCCCAAAACTTGGATCCCGCGTGGAAACCGGCACTATGGCACGGGAAGTCAATGAATCCAAGGCGATCAAGGCAAATCAAGGCATGGAAACGGGCTTTACCAGGTTGACTCAAGTGTCGCCAGCGCCCCCAACCAGCCGCCACGTATAGCCCGCCGCCGCGATTCAAGGCCGTTCAAGCCTTCCGCGCGCGATCCAAAAGCGCGCGGCGACACGCTCTGGTTGTCTTGGAGCCGCCCCATTGGCTACGATTTCGGGACAATCAAGCCATCATGGATTCAAGCACTTCGTTGAACTCGAGCGTCAGTGAGATCTGGAACCGGAGCCTCGCGGCCCTGCTAATTTGCCTGGCCTGCCTCGTGACCGGCCTAGCCAATGCCGCCGAGACAACCCGCCCGCCCAACATCGTCTTCATTTTGGTCGATGACTTGGGCTGGGCCGACTTGGCCTGCAACGGCAGCAAGTCTTACAAAACTCCGAACATTGACCGGCTCGCCCGGGAAGGCGCGCGATTTAGCCAAGCCTACACCGCCGCGCCGATTTGCTCGCCAACGCGCGCCAGCATCCTGACCGGTCGCTCCCCTGCACGGCTTCACATGACCGACTGGCTGCCCGGTCGGGGTGACAAGCCGGATCAAAAGCTTAAACGGCCAGCGATTCTCAACGCCCTTCCGCTGGAGGAGGTCACGCTGGCGGAGACGCTGAAGGTGGCGGGTTACGCGACGGCGCACATCGGCAAATGGCATTTGGGCGGGGAGGGGTTTTCGCCACTGGAGCAAGG
>CAZMLP010001110.1:0-3119 GCA_964566745.1 uncultured Verrucomicrobiota bacterium
CGCCAGGACGCGTGGAACAAATTCACCAACGTGCCCGTCGGCGCCGTGTACTTGAGGCGCGTGGGCGAAAAAACCGTCGAGGCATTCAACGTTGTCTGCCCCCACGCCGGCTGCTTCGTTGACTTCATGCCCGAGCGGAAAAGCTACTTGTGTCCCTGCCACAATAGCACGTTTGGCCTGGATGGCAAAATCCAGGACGCGAAAAGCCCCAGCCCGCGCGGCCTCGACTCGCTCGAGGTGGAGTTGCGCGACGGTGGCGAAATTTGGGTGAGGTTCCAGAACTACCAGGCCGGCCATCACGAGAAGATTCCCGTGACATGAAGAAACTGCTCGACTGGCTGGATCATCGCACAGGCGCTCGCAAGCTCGCCCACGAGGCGCTTTACGAGAACGTCCCCGGCGGCGCGCGCTGGCGCTACGTGTGGGGTAGTGCGTTGACCTTTGCGCTGACCGTGCAATTCCTCACGGGAATTGTCCTCTGGATGGCCTACAGTCCAAGCGCGCAAACCGCGTGGGAGAGTGTTTTTTATATCCAGAACGAGATGTGGGGTGGCTGGTTCCTCCGCGGATTGCATCACTACACCGCGCAGGCGATGAACGTCCTGCTGGTGCTGCATTTGATGCAGGTGGTGATCGACGGCGCGTACAAGGCGCCGCGCGAGGTCAATTTCTGGTTTGGTGTCGGTTTGCTGATGCTCACTATGGGCCTCTCGCTTACCGGCTATCTTCTGCCGTGGGATCAAAAGGGTTATTGGGCGACAAACGTTGCGACAAAGATCGCCGGCATCACACCGGTCATTGGCCCGGCCCTGCAAAAATTGATCGTGGGCGGGTCTGAGTACGGCCATCACACTCTCACTCGCTTCTTCGCGCTGCACGCTGGCGTGTTGCCCGCCTCCATTGTCGCGTTGCTGGTGGTCCACATTTATCTATTCCGGCGGCACGGTCTCACCGCCAAGCAACCATTGCGCAAGCCGGACGCCGCGTTCTGGCCGGATCAAGTGCTCAAGGACGCGGTCGCCTGCCTCGCGATTTTGTGCGCGGTGGTGTTCCTGGTCGTGCGCCATCGCGGGGCAGAGTTGGGCGCGCCCGCGGACCCCTCCGAGCAATATTCCGCCGCGCGGCCCGAGTGGTATTTCCTCTTCCTGTTTCAATTCTTGAAGTACTTCCCGGCGGGAACCGAGATTTGGGGCGCGATCGTGATTCCCAGCCTGGTGATGGCATTGATCTGCGCGATGCCGATTATTGGAAATTGGAAACTGGGGCACCGGTTTAACGTCGGCCTGCTCTTCATTCTGCTGGGCGGCGCGGGCATCCTGACTTGGGCGGCCGTGCATGAGGACGCGGGCAAGCCGGAGTTCGCGGCGGCCGTGAAGGCGGCGGAAAAGGACGCCGAGCGCGTGCGCGTCTTGGCCCAGTCGCCGACCGGCATTCCCACGGCGGGCGCCGTCACGCTCCTCCGCAACGACGCCCTCACGCAAGGCCCCCGCATCTTCGCCAAAAGCTGCGCCAGTTGCCATCGTTTCGACGGTCACGACGGCACGGGCAATGTTCCCCAGGACGCGGCTTCGGCGGCGGACCTGAAAGGTTTTGCCAGCCGCGAATGGATCGCTGGATTGCTCGATCCCGCAAAGATTGATTCACCGCATTATCTCGGCGGCACGAAATTCAAGGCGGGCAAAATGGTGCGCTTCGTGAAAAAGGATATTGCCGGTTATGACGCCGCCAAGAAAGAGCAATTAGGCAAAGTGGTGATCGCGCTCTCGGCTGAGGCCCAACTCGGGGCACAACGCGCCGCCGACCAAAAAGACGCGTCCATCATCGCCGAGGGCCGGAGCCTCTTATCCACCGCCACCGGCTGCACCGATTGTCATCAGTTCCGCAAGCCGGACGCCGACGCGACGGCGCCTGACTTGACCGGCTATGGCTCCCGCGAATGGCTCACGAGCTTCATCGCGAACCCCAAGCACGCGCGTTTCTACGACAAGCGCAACGATCGCATGCCCGCCTTCGGCGAGGAAAAAGTGCTCGATGAGCAGAGCATTCGGCTGGTGGCGGAGTGGCTGCGCGGCGAATGGTACGAGCCGGCAGAGTGAGCGGCGCCGGGAAAGGCTGGAGCCTGCCTCGGTTGCGTTTTTTTATCTTTGCAGCGGGAGACGGAACGCCTCCACGATTTTTCGTCCGATCAAGCTTCTCCGTTCCAGGCTCACACTGCCCTTTCGATCCTTGAACTTTGCCTTCGGCAGCAGGAAAATGCGGTCGCAGCGCACCAGGGTTTTCCAATCAAGCCCGTCGTTTTCGTCCAGGATCTCCTCGATTGCCTTTGCTGGACGAGTGGCTCGCGCAGTCGAGCAAATGAGGGCGTTCACCGTCGCGATGTCGCCATTTTGGCAAATCTCGTCGATGGAAATGATCACCGCCGGGTGAAGGTTCTCCTCCACGAATGGAAACATGATCACTTCCCACTGTTTCATGGTTACTCCAGGTCTCGGGGCACATCGATCACGGAGGCGCTCGCCAAACGGTTGTCATCCCGAATTTCCTCCGCGGGGTAGCAATCATTGAAATAGCCCGCCGGGCGGAACGGAATCGGTTCAATGGCTTGTATCTCTTGCAATAAATAACGCCGTTGCCCGGCGAGAATGTACACCGCCTCCCCTTTGCTCGCTTTTTCCACCAGCCGGCCCAGGTAGCTTTTGGCCTTGCTCAGCGTGAAGCTATTGGATCGTGAATCGAATTTGCGTTCCCGGGGTCGGCGCTTCACCACTTTCATGGTCTATTTTTAGTCTGCATCCAGTCTGATGTCGAGATTGCTTTGTAGCCGCCTGGGCGCAGATTTGAAATTGGACAGCACAACGGGCCGGAGTTTTGAATTTTCCCGCCGGTCTTTTCTTGCTGACAGCACCGGGCGGCTTCCGTAGCGTCTCGGCGCGTCGCTCCGGCGGGATTGACTCCCGGCGGATTCATTGCATTTTGAGCGGTGCCCCGGAGGCCATTCCGGGCGGGTGCAGAGATTTTATGGACCTGAAATTACCTAAACTCGGTGAAGGCGCGGATTCCGGCGTGGTGGTGAACATCCTTGTGAAAGAGGGTGATTCCGTTACCGCCGGGCAGACGGT
>CAZMLP010001111.1:0-2249 GCA_964566745.1 uncultured Verrucomicrobiota bacterium
CGGCGTTGTCCGCGCCGTCGAACGTGGATTTCTGGACCGCGTAAACACCGCCGTTGCTGATCACCCATTGCACCACCGTGTTCCCGGGGAGAAAATTGCCCGCGGCGTCAATGGTGAAGGAGCCGCCCACGCCGCCCGCGCCGGCGAGCGCGGCCCGCGCCACACAGGTGCTAAAACTGTAGTTGTTGGCCAAAACAACATTGTCGCACGGCGTCGGCGGCGGACCAGGCGGCGGCGGCGCCGGGCTGTCCCCTTGCGTGCCGGGCTGCGTCCCGTGCCAGCCCGGTTGCTTGATGCCCACACCGGGGTCAGTCTCCACAAATTTTCCGTCCGTGCTGACGGTCATGGAGCCTTGAATCTGCCAGTCGCCCAAATCGTGGTTGAAGCTCCACAAGGCACTCTTGGAGCCTGGCGGCAGCGCGACGCCCGTGATGGGATCCGGCAAATTCGGAAACACCACCGGCACCGGGCGGTCGAAATTGCTCGGGCCATCCGTTTGGACGGTGATCACCAGCGGGAATCCCAAGCCGGGCGGCAGCGGGCTCGGAATCCGGTCCGGCGGAACCGGCGCGATGCCGACTTTTCCGCCCCGAACACCATTGTCACTGAAAAGATCGTTGGCGGGGACGGTGATTTTCACCCCGGCCAGGCTGGGATTCTTCTGCAAAATGTCCGGCGCAAAGCTGATCTCGGTCTCCAGTGTCGAGCTGACTGGCACCAGCGCCCCGGCGGGCACCAAGGGCAAAAATATTTGACCGGTGCCTCCGGCCAGGTTGTTGGCCACCCCGGCCACCGCTTCCCACGCCTTGCCGACGAAAGGATAATACGACCCGTTGGGCCAACTGCTGCCAGCGGCAGTCCGGCCGTCGATGTGCACGAAGAAACGGCCGGCCGGCGCGGGTTGCAGCTTGAAGTTACCGGCGGCATCCGTGACGGTGCGAAGCGTCTCCTCCTGCCCGTCCACCGTGATGGTCACACCCGGCAACGGAACATTCATCGAGTTGGTGTTGCCCGGCCCCGCCACCAGTTCCGAGGCAAACACGCGCCCGATCACCGCCGTGGTCGCCGTTGGCGTGGTGCCCGAGGTCTCAAACTCCACCACCTTCAATCCACCCGGATCGCCATCGCCGTCGCCGTCAAGGTTCTGCCCGTTCCGGTCTTTGAGCTTGTCACCATCCAGCACGACGCGAATTCGCGAGTTGCCGGGCAAATTTTCCAAATAGAACAATGTGGCCGTGCTTTGGTCGGAGGAAAGTTCCGCGCGGGTCAACAACTTGCGGTCCGAAAGCTCGGCATACAACACGGACGTGTCGATGGTGGTGTTTGCCGCGAGCGGATGGTTAAAGCGGAAAATCGTCTCGCGCGTCACCGCCACCCCGCTCTCCCCATCCGCCGGGGAGGTCTCGGCAATGGACGTGACGCCGGACTGGCGGGTCAACCGGTAAAACCGGGACACCGGGCCGACGGGAATGTTCACCGTCAAGGTGCCGCCCTGCACCAGCGGCTGGAATGCGGAGGTGTGCCAGTCAATTGGGGAGTGCAGCGTCACCGCCTCCTCCAGCGAAAGGCTCGGGTCTGGACTGGACCACGACACCGTCACTTGGTTCGGCGCCGTGAGGGCAATGTTTAATTTTGGATTGGGATCAGCCCCAAACGCGGGGGAGGAGGCAACCGCCAAAAAGAACAAAAACCCAACGCACCGCGCAAAGTACGAAGCTTTCATTGGACGACTTTGATTGGAAGTTTCCCGTTCACGCCATGGACGAGGACCGCTCCCAATTTCACGTCAAAATCAGGTTTGGAGAACGCCGAGGACTGTTTTATGAACGCGATAGCGATGACACATTTTTCCCTTTTTCTCAAGCGTGAAGATCGCGAATCGGAAGAAAAAACCACCGGAATTATGCACGATTCCAGGAGAGCAATCATTTTTTGCTCACAGCCTTGCAACGTGCAAGCCCTCCGGGTTTCCTGCCCCGGCCGGGCTCTTGGGGGGAAAAGAAAACCGGTTCCTCCAGTGACTCGGCGCGTTTCGACAATCCACTTCCGGGCTGGACATCCCGCGCAGGGCGTGGTAATTTTTCTTACGGAATACGGGCGAAACTCATAGCCCGTCCAAAGGCATGGATAAATCTTGGCAATTCCGCCGAAAATACGCGCGCGCCCGGCGGTGGGCTTTCGTGCGGTCGCCCGCCAGCCCGGCGCCTCGAAAACGAAAATCACACCCGTTCAAGGTGATTCAAGCCATC
>CAZMLP010001112.1:0-1962 GCA_964566745.1 uncultured Verrucomicrobiota bacterium
CCTACCTGCTCAACGGACTGAATCTCGCGCTTTGGCTCCCGCCCGGACATACCGATCATCCGGGGACGCCGCTCCAACTGGCGCTGGCCGGCTACATCCGCGCGAAAAACATGGGCGTGGACAAGGGCCGCACAGCCCTCAATGTCATCAATGGCATGGAGGCATACTTGTTGTCGCTGAATCGGCTCCTGCTCGTTGCCTATGCCTTGGCCCTGGTGTTTGCGGGATGGGCGGTCACGCGATTGACGGGTGATTCGAGGTGTGGATTCTTGACACAGGCATCTCCATTTTTGTTGGGCGGCAATTTCCAATATTTCACGCGAGTCAGTCCCGAGCCGGTGCTGCTGCTGCTATCGTTACTGCTCGTCGTCGGCTTGATTTGTTTGGCGCAACCTCGCTTTATGGCGAATTGGCGTTGGATTGCTTTGTTCGGATTCGCATTGGGCACCGCCATTGCCATCAAGGTGACCGCGCTGCCGCTGTTTTTCCTGGGACTTCTGCTGATCCCGGATTGGAAAAACCGCGCGCGCCTGGCGGTCGTGGTGGCGCTCGCGGTAATCGTTTGGACACTGCCCATTTACCAGCAATACGGGAGGGTCGCGGGCTGGTTGTGGAGCCTGGTCACCAAGCAGGGCGTGTATGGCAGCGGGGAGGCGGGCGTGGTGAAATCGGCAAATTTTCTCGCTGGCCTGGCCAAACTATTGATGGAGAATCCCGTCTTCGCGTTGACGCTCCTGGCAAGTGCCACCGGTCTATGGCTGCGACGGGAAGAGCGGCGGCAACCGTCCAATGTGGACGAATCACATCCGCGCTGGTGGTGGTTATTGGCGGCCCTCTCTGGGGCGCAAATCATTCAATGGATTGTCAGCGCGAAGAATCCGCAAAGCCGCTATCTCGCACCGGCGCAGGGGTTGGTGGCGCTTAACTGGATCGCGCTGCGCTTCCTGTTTGTTTCACGGACTGATTCGCTGGCTGTTTCGATGCAAAGGGGAATGCGGGCGGTGCTGGTGGCGGCGTTGCTGCTTTCGCCGGTGACGCTTTGGCAACTGTCCGCGCAAATGAGCCGGGAACGCGCGGCGAAACTGGAACTGGCGGCATTCGTCCGAAAGCAAGACGCGCCAACCATCTTCCATTATGGGGCCTCTTCATTGCCGTTTGCGCTGGCCTGGGCATCGAGCTTCGCGGGCAATGCTTACCACGACTTGCTGAACCAAATCATGCATCCTGAACAGCAGGGGATGTACTTTCTGAACCATTGGCAGGGCGAGACGTTCACATTGGAGAAGAAAGTGGATGTGCGGGAGATCCTCGACGGCAAAACGCGTGTGTTTCTTCAAGGCGACGAGTTGAAACCGGTGGAACTGCGATTCCTGCCCGCCGATTATGTGGCGGAGCCGCGGGCCAAGGTTGGTGACGAGGTGTTGTACGAGATTCATCGCCGGCAGGCAGGGCAGTGAGAGGAAGGCGCGACACCGCGCTTGACGCCATCCGGGAAGCTCACTACTTTTTCCGGCGGCTGGTGGCTATAGCTCAATGGTAGAGTCCAAGCTTGTGGAGCTTGTTGTTGCGGGTTCGAATCCCGTTGGCCACCCCACTCTCCTCCCTCCAGTCAAATCAGCCTTTAGCGCCTCGCCCGAGCCAAAAAGTGGTGGCATTTGGTCAATTTGAGGCAAGACCGCGCCCGCGCTTCGCCCGATGATCCAAATGTGATTTTCCCTCCCCGGATTTCCGCTGGCCAACGGTTGGCGCAGGTTGCCTGCGGGGGGCTTTTCCTGCTTTGGGTCCAAGTGGATGCCGCCGGAGCGGGAGCGCTGGCGGGGCAGGGCCTTTTCCGCTGGCGGCCGTTTCTCGCGCCCTTCCATTCCGTGGTCCTCCACCTGCCAATTGGATTTCTGGTCCTCGCATTTGTTTTGGAGATCCGGCATTGGCATCGCCCGCACGCGGAAACGCGGAAAGTGGTGG
>CAZMLP010001113.1:0-2075 GCA_964566745.1 uncultured Verrucomicrobiota bacterium
AAAAAAAGTTCTCAAACTATGAATGCCACCGAGGCCCCAGAGAAGCACAGAGAAGGACGGGTTACCCATATGGTCATCGGTTCCAGAACTTACTTGCGGTTAACGGAATTGAAGCGGACTTTCTTGTAAACTTTGGCGAGCGGTTATCAAAAAATCGGGAAAAGGAATTTCTCTGTGAACTCGGCGTCCTCGGTGGCAAAGTTTAGCTCTCAAAGCATGAATGCAACCGACGTCCCAGAGAAGGACGAGTTAACTCATACAGTCATCGGCGCCGCCATCGAGGTCCATCGATTGCTGGGACCGGGTCTTTTGGAATCCATTTACGAGGAGGCGTTGAGCCATGAACTTCGCTTGAGACAAATAAGTGTCGAGCGACAGAAGCCTGTGGATGTCATTTACAAAGATATTGTCATCAAGGGCCAGCGGTTGGATCTGCTGGTGGCCGGCTCGCTGGTGGTTGAAATAAAGAGCGTGAGCAGATTGCCGGAAGTGGCGATGGCGCAAGCCCTTTCTTACCTACGAGCGACGGGATTGAAACGGGCCTTGCTTATAAACTTCGGGGAACGGTTGTTAAAAGACGGGGTGAAACGAATTTCTCTGTGAACTCGGTGACCTCGGTGGCAAAAAAACTCGCCAATCATTATTGCCATAGAGGCCCCGGAGAGCACCGAGAAGGAAGGGTTAGCCGGGGAAATCGGCTCAGCCAGCTCTCAATGTGGCAGCGCGTCGCCGCCAAGCGCCAAAGCCGGGCAACGACATGCCAGCCACGGCGGCATATTCACCCGGCTCGGGGAAAGCATCGTGCTGGACGCTCGCATGCCGGTTACTCCGACGTTATCGGCACGGTGTGACAGGGCCGCGTGAAATTTTTTGGCCAATCCGTCCGGGAAAGACCGGGGCAAATGCTTTTACGAGTGGCCAACCGCCTCAGCGGGCCGTTCCCACCTCCTTGGCGAATCCACAATACTTTTTGCGCCAGACACCGAAACCGAGCAAAGCCACGCTGGCGATCGCGGCATACTCACCGGGCTCCGGCACAGCCGTGAGGGTGGCGTTGTCGAAACCAAAGTGATCGGAGGAGCCTCCCGCGAGGGAGGAGGTCTGCGACCATTGAACCGCGAGGTTGTCACCGGAAACAGAACCGCCCGTGGTGAAAGTCTGGCTTATCGGGCCGGTTTTTGCGCCCTCGCTCATGTTTCCAGTCCAGGTGACAGTGCCAGTCGCCGGCGTCCCCAATCCGGTGAACACGCCGCCATTGACAGTGCCAAGCTGGAACGAATAGCCGCTGTTGCCGCCAGAGAGAGACGCAAAGTACCCCATCTCCACGGAGAAGGTGTAGGTCGTGTTCGGCTGGATGGCGGTGCTGGTGTCGAATTGCACCGTGTAATTGTCGTATTGGGTGGTTCCGATGAGCGCGCCGTTCGCCACGCCGCCGTACACCTGCGCGGTCCCGGTGACATTGACCCAGCCCAAAGTCGGCAGGGGGTCAATGGACGCAATTTCAAAAGTGCTGGAATTGGAAACACCGTCCAGCGAGTCGATGAACATCTGGCCCTGGACGGGCAGCAGCGAAAGAAGAGTGCCGGCGGCAAGCAAATGGGTGAGATGATGGCCCCGAGTTGTTTTGAGACTCATACGTAGTTTGGTTGATAATGGTGCGTGCGCGGGAGGCGCCGGGGAAATTCCAGCACTGCCCACTCGCTTACTCCGCCGTTTTCCCCGGGTTGTGACAGGCGGAAGGGAATTTTTTCGGACCGTCCCGGTTGGGATGGTGCTCGCCAGGCGGAATGGGAGAATTGCGCGGGACGGCCGGGACACCGGCAAAGACTATTCCGCCAAGATTCGCAATCGTTCGAGGGTCACCAACGAGTCCGCGCGAAGTGGCTCGGGCATATCCTTCAAGGAGGGAGCCAAAGCGGCCAGGGGGGCTTGCGCGGCGGACTGGACGGGCAACTTCAAAGCCGCGTCGCGCTTCAACACGAGTTCCAGCGCGCTGGCATTGGCGGCGCCAAAGTAATGATCGAACCAAAGCTCTTTGGGTCCGCGATTTTTGATCCCGGCAAAGGTCGCGGCGA
>CAZMLP010001114.1:0-7399 GCA_964566745.1 uncultured Verrucomicrobiota bacterium
CTACCGGCGCGGGATTCCTGCTCTGCCGCCTCGGCAAAACGCCTGGGCCGCGTGGCCCGAGAACCGGACACTGGCACCGGGTGAACCGCCACGCCGCGCGGGGTTTCCGCCCACGCCTCGGCAAGAAGATGCACATCGTGCCCCGCCTCCACCAGCGCCGGCAGCAGGCGGGCCAGATACAATTCGGCGCCACCTGTCGCGGAGAAATGTCGGCGAATCAGGGCGAGCTTCACGGTCCACGAGCGTCAAAGGAGCCAACCGCCGCTGTCAAGCCCGCGCGCCCGTGAGGGGCTCATTTGTTGCCTTGACGACACCGGGTCTTCGGGGCGAGTTTCCCCGCATGGAAAACGCCCGGATGCAATGCGACCGGGCCCGCATTGGAATCAAGAGCCGACTATGACGGATCCAGGTAACGAATCAGCATACTCCGCTTTGCCCTCCGGCAAGTCCCACAATGATTATTTCGACACGGCGGGCGTGTATGACATTTTTCAGGGAGACAAGGATCTGTTGCGGGACATGGTGAGCCTGTTCGATCGTGAGTCCGTAAGGCTCTTGGCCGACATGCGGCAGGCAATTACAACCAATGATCACCGCACCTTGGAGCGCACCGCCCACAAGCTCAAGGGGTCCATCGGTAGTTTTTGCGGAAGGCAATCCTTTCAATCCGCCGTTCAATTGGAAATCATGGCGAAAGGCCAGGATTTGACAGGCGCTCCCGAGGCGGTGGCCCAACTTGAAAAGGATGTCCGCGAGTTGACAGCCGCGCTGGTCGCCCATCTGAACGAATAAGCCGGCGAGCCGGAGAGGGTCCTACTTCTTCCCGTCTTTGTCTTTTCCGTCGGGCTTCGGCGTTGTGGCCGGCTTCCCGTCCTTCTTGTCATCGGCAGCGGCGGCTACCGCCGGGGCGTTCTCGTTAAGCTTCTTGAGAATGTCGTCCGTAATGTCGTATTGCCCGTTATTGTACAAGACCACCGGGGCCTCGTTCATGCTCACGCCGACGCTGTCCAAGACCATGCTCAAACCGTCCGCCTTGGCCTTCACCTCGATGGCGTCCCGGATTTCCTGAATCATCTTCTGCTTCATCCGGTTTTTCTGGGCCAAAAAACTCTCCTCGGCCTGCTGGTTGTATTTGCGGATGTTCTGCTCCATCTCCCGGACCTCACCCAGCTTCACATCAAACTGTTTCTTGCGCTTTTCCTTCTCGTCATTGGAGATGGAGGGGTCATCCACGCCCTCTTTGAGCTTGTTCAATTCCTCCTGCCCTTTTTGGAAATCATCCAACATTCCTTTCTGGACCTTGACGATGTCCTGACGGCGCTCCTCGAGTTGCGTGCCAGCCTGCTTGGTCTTGTAGAAATTGTTAAACAGCTTGCCCATGTCCACGACGGCAATCTTCTGCTGCGCCTGGGCCACCGACAACAGTGCCGCCAGGGAAAAAGCGGCCAGCCAGCCGCGAGCGGTGGAACGGGAATACTTCGAAGTGCGGGTCATAATTTCAGATTTCGAGATCAAAAGGTTTTGTTGTAGCCGACGCCAAACTGGAAGTGGCCGGCGCCGCTGGTGTTGCGGTCGTGGGTGATCGGAATGCCGTAGTCCAGGCGCAAGGGCGCGCCAAACTGCGGGATATCGATGCGAATGCCCACGCCGTAGTTGTCGTTGTAAATCTTTTCGCCTCGCGAAGCGTTCGGGTTCGCGCTAAACGAGCTGCCGTAAACCTGGCCGACGTCATAAAAGGCCGCCACGCGGAAACGCTCGATGATGGGTATGCTGTATTCCAGCGAGCCAAACCAGTAGGTCTCGCCGCCCAACGGCTCGCTCGCCTCATCCTTCGGGCCAACCCGGTGATACCGGTAACCACGCATATTGTTCGCGCCGCCGAGGAACCAGCGGTCAAACAGCGGCACGCGAGTGTTGTTGCCCCATGTCTCGGCGGTGCCAGCCCAGCCAGTCACCTCCAGAATGTGCCCTTCGAAAAATCCGGGGAAATACCAGGACGAGGTCAGGTCAAACTTGTAAATCTGCGTGTCGCCCCCCAGCGGTCCACCCGTGACTTGCGATTCAAGCATCGTCCGTTGACCGTGGTTCGGCAAGCGAACGCTGTTGCGCGTGTCGTAGGCGACGAAAGTGCCCACGCGCGAAACCAGCCGGTCACCCGCCTCTTGCCTGATCGCCGTCGAGGCACTGTCCGAGACGTCGCGAATACCGATGCTTTCGATCGTGTAGTTTAACCCCACCTCAATGTCCCGCGTGAGAGCCCTAACCAAGCCGACCCGCGCGCCCAATTGCTGCTCGTTATACAGGTCAGAAAGATAATTCAGCTCGCGAAAATAAAGGTCGGTTTCCAGCCGCAAACGGCGGTCCAAGAACCACGGCTCCACGAAGGAAATCACGTAGTCTTTCCGGCTCGTGCCGATGGTGGCGCGAATGCGGAAACGCTGACCCCCGCCCCGAAAATAAGGTGGATTGAACAGATCGAAGTTCGACTGCGTCAGGCCGACGAAGCCAATCAAGCTGTCCACCGAGCTGAAACCCGCGCCCAAGTCTACCGATCCCGTCGGAGCCTCCTCCACACCGATCACCAGATTCTTGCGGTTCGGCACCTCGGTGGGCTCGACCTCCATGTCCACCTTGGAGAAATAGCCGATTTGGCCCAGCACATTGGTGCTGTTCTTCACGCGCACCATGTCGAATACCTCGCCGGGCGCCACGGACAACTCGCGGCGGATCACCTTGTCCTTGGTGATGGTATTGCCCTTGATCTCGACCTTCTCGATGTACGACTTGTCGCCCTCCTCGATGTCATACTGGAGGTCCATCGTGCCCGTGTCCGTGTTGGGATTCTTGATGGTCCGGATATTGGCGTCGATGTAGCCCTTGGTGCCGTAAGCATCCCCCAGCTTGTCATGATCCTTGTAAAGCCCGCGCGGAGTGAACGTCTTCCCCGCCCCCATCTTGAGCGTGTCGCTCAACTGGTTGGTTGTGAGCAGGCTGTTCCCCTTGAATTCGACGGAGCCAACCTTGTACGGCTTGCCCTCGAACAGGGTCAACTCGATGCGCATGCGGTTTTTTGCCACATCCACAAATTTGACGTCCTTCAACTCGAAGTCAATGTAGCCCTCGTTCTGGTAAAACTCCTTCAGGCGCTCCTTGTCCTCCGCGAACTGGTCATCCTTCAACACACCGCTGCCCGTGAGCCAGGAAAAGAACCAGCGGCGGCGCGTCTTGATCTGCTTGCGCAGTTTTTTCTGCGAGAAAGCCTGGGCGCCAATGAAATCAACTTCCTTGATCTTGACCTTGGGCGCCTCCTTGATTTCGAAGGTCACCGAGCCGCGTCCGGTCGCCTCCGTGATGACCGGGGGGAGATAACGCACCTCGGTCTTTTGAAAGCCCGCCTTCTGGTACATCTCCTTGATGGCCAGCGCGTCCGTGAAAAGCTTGCTCTCGTCCAGCGGCTCGCCGGTCTTGGAGGTGATCTTCTTCTGGAGTTTCGAGTTGCTATACTTTTTGTTTCCCTCGAAACGGATTTGGGTAAGCGTCGGTTTTCCCTGGACCACGTACGTGAGAACCACGCCATTCGCATCGTCCTTTTCAGTGAAGCGAATGTTGTAGAAGTAGCCGGTCGAATAAAGCGTGCGGATGTCGTCGTCAATCTTCGTCCGGTCGTAGACGTCTCCCACTTTGACGCGGATGTTGGACCGTACCAACTCGTCGCTCACCGCCGGCGGGCCCACATGCAGAACCTCGATTTTCTCCACCGGCCGGTTTTGGGCGTAGGCGGTGGAAACTCCGCTCGCCAGCAAGAGGGCGATGATCCAGCAGCAGCGTTTCAAATAGTTCATCGATTATTCTGTCGGCATGTCTTCCGGGCCGACTTTCGCGGCGCTTTCGAACCGGGTAAATCCCTTGAAAAATGTCAAGGGCACGTCACCCGTCGGGCCGTTGCGCTGTTTCGCAATCAGCAAGTTCACCGGAATAGCGTCTGTCTCGACCGCCACACTGCCGGCATCCTCTTCTTCCCCGCGACTGGGCTTGTAGAGTAGAGCAACCAGATCGGCATCTTGTTCAATCGCGCCGGATTCCCGCAAATCGGACAACCGCGGCTTGCGGTCCTTGTCCTTTTCCAGTTCGCGATTCAGCTGGCTCAAAACGATCACCGGCACGCTCAATTCCTTCGCCAGCGCCTTGATGCCGTTGGAAATATCCGCGATTTCCTGCTGCCGGTTTTCTGCCCGGCGCGAAGTAGAATGGAGCAGTTGGAGGTAGTCAATGACAAACAGTTTGATCCCATGCTGTTGCCACATGCGCCGCGCCCGCGCCCGCATTTGCAAAATCGAGAGGCCGGAAGTGTCATCAATGAACAGCGGCGCGTTCGCCAGTTTCCCTGCCGCGCCGGTCAATTTCGGGAAATCGCGCTCGGCGAGGAATCCCTCGCGAATGGCCCGCAGATTAACCCGCGCCCGGGAGCAAAGCATGCGCAATACCAGCGAGTCCGCCGTCATTTCCAGACTAAACACCCCCACCGGCATGTTTTGATCAATCGCAACCGCCTCGGCGATGTTCATCGCCAGCGAGGTTTTGCCCATGCTGGGACGGGCGGCGATCACGATCATTTCACCCGGATGCAATCCACTCGTCATCTTGTCCATGTCCGGAAACCCGGTGCCCAAGCCGTCCAGCATTCCTTGACGTTTGTGGAACGACTCGATGGTATCGATGGCCCGATAAACCAAATCCTTGATCGTCCGCGAATCGGTTTCAATCCGCTCCTCGCTGATTCGCAACACATCCCGTTCCACCTCGTCCAGCAATGCATCCACTTCCCCTTGATGATCATACACTTGCCCAACCACGTCGGTGCAAACGGTGATCATCTGCCGAAGGACGTGCTTCTCCCGGACAATATCCAGGTAATACATCAAGTTCGCGGCCGACGGAACGCTATCCACCAACGAGTTGAGATAGGCAATCCCGCCCACCCCCTCCAATTGATTCTTGTCCTTCAGCCGTTGCGGAAGAGTGATGAGGTCGATTGCCTCCTTGGCGTCATACATCTCCAGCAGGAGATCAAAGATCACCCGGTGGCGCAGGTCGTAAAAAACCTCCGATCCCTTCTTAAACTTCTCGATGCAGACGCCGAGATTGTCGTTCGGGGAAAGCAGCACGCATCCCAGCACCCCTTGCTCCGCCTCGATGGAATGAGGCGGCAAGCGGTCCACATTGCCGGCCAACGCGCCGCCCCCCGCCGACTTTTGCCGTCGGGCCTTCTTCAAGTCAGCCTTCGGCGAATCGGACGGCGTTTCCAGAGAGTCAATCATAGTTGGGAGGGGGAGTGTATGCGCAACGAAAGGAAACGCGAGTCAATGCGCAAAGTACATACAATCAGAAACTCCACCAAGGGTTCCCATCTTATTCACAGGAAAAACGATCAAAATTCTTCCCTTGCGTGCCCGGCCACCCGTCGCTATTCATCACGCGCATTTTTATGAACTATCACATCTCTGATAGAGCTGCCTCGCTTGCTCCATCGTTGACCTTGGCCATTGATTCAAAGGCCAAGGCGATGAAGGCCGAAGGCTTGGACGTCGTTGGTTTTGGCGCGGGCGAGCCGGATTTCGACACCCCGCAGCACATCAAGGACGCCGCCGTCAAGGCGCTCGCCGAGGGTTTCACGAAATACACCCCCAGCAGCGGCATTCCCGAGTTACGCCAGGCCATCGCGGACAAGTTCAAGCGCGAGAATGGCCTGACCTACAAGCCTTCGCAAATCATCGTCTCCTGCGGCGGCAAACACTCCTGTTTTAACGTCATTCTGGCCACCTGCCAGCCGGGCGATGAGGTGATCATCCCGGCACCATATTGGTTGAGCTATCCGGAGATGGTGAAGCTCGCGGGCGCGAAGCCGGTGGTTTTGACCACCACGGACAAGACGGAGTTTAAGGTGACGCCAGAGCAGTTGCGCGCCGCGATCACACCGAGCACGCGCATCTTCGTGCTTAACACCCCAAGCAATCCCACCGGTAGCGTCTATACGCCGGAAGAAATCAAGGCGCTCGGCGACATCTGTGTGGAAAAGGGCGTGCTCATCATGAGCGACGAGATTTACGAGCATCTCCTCTATGATGGCGCGAAGCATCAAAGCGTCGCCAGTTTCTCGCCCGCGCACCTGGAACACACCATTATCGTTCATGGCTTCGCCAAGGCGTGGTCCATGACCGGCTGGCGGCTCGGTTTTCTCGCGGCGCCGGAACCGATTGCCAAGGCCATCGATGCCGTGCAAAGCCACAGCACCAGCAATCCCACCTCATTCGCGCAAAAAGGCGGCGTCGCCGCGCTAAACGGTTCGCAGCAGCACTTGCCGGTCTGGCTTGCCGAATACGCCAAGCGCCGCGCAGTGGCCCACGCCAAGCTGAACAGCATGCCGGGCATCACCTGCGTAAACGCGAAGGGTGCGTTTTACCTCTTCCCGAACATCTCGGGCACCGGTCTCAAGTCCGCCGAGTTCTGCGCCAAGCTGCTCGATCAGGAGAAGGTCGCCGCCGTCCCTGGCATTGCGTTCGGGGCGGATGACTACATCCGCATCAGCTACGCGACCAGCCTCGCCAATATCGAGAAGGGGCTGGAACGCATGGACCGCTTTGCGCGCAGTTTGAAGAAGTAACGCCATCCAATGATTTCCCCGCAAGCGATGCAGGCAACTGGATCGCTTTTTGTTTGGCGAAGATTCCCGCGTGTTGATGAATAGCCCCATGACTTTCATGGTGACGAACGGTTCCAGAAGGGAAACTTCGAGATGACGCCTGGCGTCGCGGCGCTGGTTCTGCTCGCGGCGGTGATGCACGCGTCCTGGAACGCTGCCTTGCGCGGGGGAAAAGATCGCTTGTGGAGCGGCTCGGCGATGGGTTTCTCCGCTGCGCTCGCTTGTTTGGCGGTGGTTCCATTCCTGCCCCTGCCGTTGCGGCCCAGTTGGTCCCATATCGGTCTCTCGGCGACGATTCACGTCGGCTACATTCTATTGCTGGTGCGGATGTATCGTCATGGTGACCTCGGCGTGACCTATCCCGTGGCGCGCGGATCGTCGCCTTTGCTGATCACTTTGGGTGGCGCCATTCTGGGCGGGGAAATCGTCTCGCCCCTCAATGGGTTGGGAGTGGTGCTGGTGTCCGGGGGAATTTTCACTCTCGCCTTTGGCGGTGGACAGTTGCACCGGGAAAGCGTGCCGGTCGCGCTCGCCACCGGCGCAACCATCGCTGCCTACAGTCTCACGGATGGCCTCGGGGCGCGCGTCTCCGGCAACGCCGCCGCTTACACCGCGTGGATGATGTTACTGCACGGTTTGGTCATGCCGCTGGTGTTCGCGAGCCTTCGCAAAGGCGGCGCGCTGGCTTTGTTCGCCGGG
>CAZMLP010001115.1:0-5939 GCA_964566745.1 uncultured Verrucomicrobiota bacterium
GAGTTGGCGGTGTCAAGGCACACGCCAATGCGGTCGCTGCCCGCAGCCTCGATCATCCGGCGCAAACTGGCGGCGGAAAACCGGTCGTGGTTTTCGATCCCCAGAGTGAGTCCGTCGAGCAGCGGCGCGACCTCAACGAGCACCGCCGTCACGGTTTTGGGGTCGGGATGATAATCCGCGTCATCGATCACGAAGCGAATCAGCCGGGCGCCCAGTTTCCGCGCAAGGTCCGCGTAGTCGGCCACACGTTGCACGGTAAGCCCGCGCGCACCCACCTCCAATTGCACTCCATCGCGCACCGCCCGTTCCGCCAGCCGCGTCAGGCGCGCGGCCGCAAAGGGGTGCAACGGCAGGTTGTCACCGATTTGCAATACCTTTACGCGATGGTACGCGCAGTGGTCGAGCAAGCCGTGCTCGTCGATCGGCTGCCCGGGAACATGCCCGGGCACACCCACCGCCCAACCGTATGTGTAACTGCTGAGGCCAAGTCGCATGCCGCCAACTTCTATTTCTGCGTGATGTCGCGCACCTGCTCGCGGATATCCGCCAGTTCAAAAATTTTCTGCCAGCCTTCCCGGAACAGCACGGGTTTGGCGCGCTTGCTGATCTTGTAGGCCGCATCGGAAAATGTCCCGTTGGTTTCGCCAAACAAAACGGCGATCTGAATGCGCAGATGGCCGAGCACAAAATCGCGGACCGCATTCCCCGGCAGACCGGCGGCGACGAGGCGGTCGTGCCCCTCCTTGACCGCTTCCATGCAAGTCTGCGCAAGCGTTTCGACCAGGGCCGGCTCGAGCATGGCCATTTGTTCCAGCGTCACGCGATGCACACTGCTGACGGGCGCGTACATGGCGGCGGAAATCTCGACTCCCAGTTCATAGTAGCTCTCGGCGCCCCACATCAGCGCCACGACGATTGCCTGCTTGGCGGAAATGCCGCCATAAAAGTCGCGGAAACCCTGCTCGGTCGGCTCCCAGTTAAAGACCGAGGGGTGGCACGGGTGGGCGATGACACAGCCTATGTCCGCCCGGCGCGGCAACTGGTCGTCCAGTGGCGCGGCCGGATCGAGCGTCATCAGGAGCGCGCCGGGCTTCATCAGCGGAACGACATCGCGAGCGACGGCGCCAATGGCGACATCCGGCACTGCGAGGATGACCACGTCCGATTGAGGCACCGCCTCGACCTGCCTCGCCACAGTCACACCGCGCATGCGCAGATTCTCCAATCCTTTGGGCGAGACTTCGAGGTAATGGACCAGGTAATCGCGTTTGAGGAAATTATCCGTCAGGCGGCAGCCCATTTTTCCGCCGGCACCGACGAGTGTGATGGTCTTCATACTATCGCTTTTCATAAGAGGTCCACGGCATTGCCTGCCCGCGCCGACGCGTAGGCGGCCTGGACGAGTCTGAGGGTTTTCAAATTATCCGCCGCACTGGTCTCCGGAGCGGCGCCGGTCTGCAATGCGTGGAGCAGATTGCCGTGACAGGCGACGATGCTGGAATGCACCAGCGCATAACGGGGATCGGCCCAGGCATAAGCCGGAGGCGGACAGCGGCGCGTCTCGGTGCCGAGCCCGGTGGTAAGCCGCAGCCAGCAATCCGGGGCGAGTTCCACCGCGCCGCGTTCGCCTTCGACATGGATGAACGTTTCCGGGAACCGGTCGTGCTCAACGCGGCTCGCGTAGCTCAGATTCACGCCCACCGTTGCGCCGGACCGCATCCGCAACATCACGCTCGCGGCATCCTCGCCTTTGATGCCCGGGGTGACCCGGTGCGCCTGGCAATAAAGTCGCGCCGCCTCGCCAAAGAGAAACCGGGCCACGTCAAAGATGTGGCTGCCCATGTCGGCGAGAATGAATTCATCCAGAGTTTTCAGGAACGGCTGGTTGTCAAAGACGGGGAAACTGTTGCAGTAATCCATCCGCGCGCGGAACACCCGGCCAATGACGCCGGAATCCAGCACCTTCTTCAGCTCCCGGATGGGAGTCTGCCAGCGCCAGTTTTCATGCACGCTCAACGGTACGCCGGCGGCGGCGCAACCAAGCATCATCAGTTCCGCCTCGGCAACCGAAGGCGCAAGCGGCTTTTGGCAGATCACCGGGGTCTTGTGCGCGGCTGCGAGCTGCACGAAGCGGCTGTGGGTGTCCACATTCGTGATGACATCCAAGAAATCCGGCTTTTCCCGTTGCAGCAACTCCTCGGCATCCCCATACACGGACGGCACGGCAAACTCGCGGGCCAGCACCTCGGCTTTGGCTCGCGTACGGTTGCACAGGGCGACGCACCGCGCACCGGGCAATTCGCGCCAGGCCGCGAGCTGGTAACGCGCCCAAAAACCGGTGCCGATGATGGCGAAGCGAAGTTCTTTCATTTCTTCAACGGCTTCCAGCTCGCGCGACTCCCATCGATGGCGCATTGGAAACGCAGGCACTCGATGAGCGTGGCGTCCGTGCCGTCGGGGCGGATGACCCAGACGGGGCGCTTGTCGGCAGGTTTCTCGGAGTAGATCTTCACCATCCTCTCCTTGTTGCTCCAGTACCGTTCGTCGGTGCGGCGGAAGGAAATCCATTTTCCATCCGGAGACCATGCGCTCGGGGTGCAGACGCTCGTGCCGCCGAACTTTGTGAGCTGCCGCTGGCCCGTGCCATCGAGATGGATGATGAAGAGTTCGAGCGCTTCTCCGACCGGGAAGGAGTAGACGAGTTGCTGCGAGTCGGGCGACCAGTTCGGGAAGGTCGCGCCCACTTTGCTGATCTCTTTCACGATCTGGCGTTTGCCCGTGCCATCGTGGCTCATTACGAACACCGTCACGCCACCGGCTGCGTGACCGGTGTAGGTGATGAGTCTGCCGTCCGGCGAGAGGGTGGGGTCGTGGCCTTCACCCAGCATCACTTCGCCGCTTCCATCCGGCTTGATGCTCGCCATCTCCGGCTTCTCGCCATGCTTGCCAAACACTATGCGCTCGCCCCGGGGCGTCATCTGCCAGCTCGGCATGTAGCAGACGGCGGGAGTGCGATTGAGCCGGCGCAACTTTGAACCGTCGGCGTTGCAGACCCAGAGATTTGTCGTGCCCTCGCGGTCGGACATGAAGCAAATCTGTTTTCCATCCGGCGACCAGCACGGGTAGCGGTCTTCTGATTTCGGTGACCGCGAGATGTTCTGCGCGTCGCCTGTTTCGGGATCGACCACAAAGACTTCGGTATCCCCGGTGCGGACGGAGGTGAGCAGCAATTTATGGCCGCTCAACCCGCCCGCACGGAGGACCGTTGCGGCCATGAGCAGCACCAACGCGGAGGCAAAATGAACAGTTAAGCGGCGCATCGAATTACCATCGCGGCCAGGTTCATCCGCGACTAGAACAAGCGGGGCGAAAAACTAGAACGATTTTCTCACTCTGGGGCGGAGGGCCTGAGGCGCGCACATTGAATTCGCCAACCAAAGAAGGAAACTGCATATTCACGGTCGCCAGCGGTAAATCAGACTCTTGGCCTTGTAGTTTTCCTCGACAAAGACGAGATATTCGCCGGTGCTGCGCTTGAAGGCGTTGATGCCGGTAAGCAAATCAATCCACCCGGTATTCTTCACGCCACCGACCGTTTCGCCGGGATCGAATTGGCCGACTTCCGCTCCGTCACTCAGGCGGTTGATCCAAATCTGGCCGCGCCCTTTCCAACCGCCAGTGAATGCGTAATCGCCATCCGCAGTGACGCAAGCGGCTTCCCGGCCGGCACCGGGCGCAAACGAAACGGTCTCGCGATTGCCGGCGAGGTAACCTTTGCATACGAATACCCGGCTGATATGCCGCATGCTGGGGTGGCCCCCCTCGTCCTGGCCTTCCTCCCCTATGACAAGCGTATCGCTGTCGTCGAGGTAGCAAACGCGCGCGACCTTGTTCACGCCATGGGGCTTCTCGAGCACGGTGACCTTGTCAGCGGCATAAATCGGATTGCCCTTTGCATCAAGGCCCTGAAAGTCATATCGGAAAAAACCGTAGGCCATCCAGATGTTGCCCTTCTTATCGACCCAGAACGGGCCGGGCTTAACCCGGTCGGTGTTGGGTGCGAACTCTTCGGCTTGATAGCCGCCGTCGCCGTTCAAGTCGCGCCAGATGGACGCCTGGCCGGTGGGCTTGTAAGGTGGCCACTGCCGGTCGGTGTTGTACAGGTTGCTACCCCATTGCAGAATCAGACCCGAGGGAATCGCCATCTCGCCGTCAAACCGGAAGATGTTGATGAAGTTGCTGGCAAACATGCCGCCGACGAAGAGGAACCGGCGGCCATTGAGGTAAACGATTTGCGGGGAAGTAAGGCCGTGCTCACCTTGTTGTTTTACGTGCATCAAACCCCGCGGATCATCCGGGTACTTGTGCCGGTCGAGCGTGTAGCCGATCCACTTCGAGTCTCGGCCTGGAGGTTTCGACCAGTCCATTGCGTAGCGTTCCTGAATGCCCCAGACTGTCGCCGCATCATCAGACGGATCAGCGGTCGCGACATCGCAAAAGAATTCCCCGTGCAGTTCCCAGCGCAGCGTTCCATCCGGGGTGAACGAGCGCAGCACCGTTCCCTGCTCGCTCATGGCGACGCAGAGGTTGCCCCCCGCATCCATGCCAAGGCCGCGAATGCCCCAGAACTTTGTCGGGGTGATTTCGCCCGGCCTGCCCGCAGCAATCCCGCCCCGCTCGCCGAAGGCGCGAATCAGTTTCGGTTTCGCGGAATCGTGGACATCGTAGAAGAGGACCTGCTGCCGGGGTCCCGTGCCCGAATCCGCCACCATCAGCGAACCGTCATTCGCCAGGGCGAGCGCCATCGGTTGAAACAGGTCGGGAAAGGTCACCGCCGAACCGTCGCAGGTGATGCCCTTGGGGACGAACTCCCATTCCTGATGCTTAGGGTCGGAGTAACTGACCTCGAGCTTCCAGAGCCGGCCGAGTTTGTCGCGCGTCTCCAGGCTGTTCGGGTTCACGTTGGTGTTGCCAACGACATCGCCATCCTTGTAGGCGCCAAACTTCTTCCCGCCTTCATCCCAATGGCTCCAGGTGTTCACCGTGCCGTCGGGCTGGACACTCCCCGTGACCGGGTCGCCGCCGCTCGATGATACGACCGCGCCGCTTCCCGCGCCCTGAAGATTTCCTTTGATTTGATTGTCGGTGATCTGGAACCGAAGCCCCATTTCGGCGCATTCGGGGTTATCGACCGTGCGCGAGCCGATCACGGCCGCCGACATCAATGTCCAATTGCCGTCATAGGCTCCCGAAGCCTGCGCGGAAATCGCCGATATGGCAAGCGCCGCGGCGGTCAAACCCAGCGTTGGTTTCATGCAGCCTCCTTCGCAAGCGATCAATGTTTCGACGGGTTTCCGGCGCGCAAAACGCCGCGCCTTCTTCGTTTGCATTTTGATTTTTCGGAGAAAGTGAGGGCAATTCCAGTAGGCTACGGTAACCTACGCGTCGGTCTTCATCTGCGCCGGCGGCCGCCCAGACCTTGTCGCATATGCGGGCGCGAGCGCGCAAAAGCGGTCGCGACGATACTGTAACCTACTCCTCAACAGAGCGGCATAAGAGCCACGCTCCGTCCACCTACTCAATCGGCCGCCGAGGAGAACAGGAATGCCCGAGAAACGGTTCAAAGGCGTCATCAAGCTCGATATCCGCGATTCCAAGCCGGATTGGGATCCATTCCTGCCGCCGCGCGCCCCAAAGGGCGCACCGAACGTCTTGATCATCCTCTATGACGATACGGGTCAAGCCGCGTGGTCGCCCTATGGCGGCGCGATCAACATGCCGACGATGCAAAAACTCGCCGATCGCGGCCTCATCTATTCGCAATGGCATACGACGGCGCTGTGCTCGCCGACCCGCTCAACCTTTCTGACGGGCCGCAACCATCATCTGAACGGCATGTCGTGCATCACCGAAGGCGCCAACGGCTTCCCCGGCTGGAG
>CAZMLP010001116.1:0-2990 GCA_964566745.1 uncultured Verrucomicrobiota bacterium
CCCGCCGCCACGGCCTCCCTCGCCACCGTCTCGAGGTAAATCGCGGAGTTCTCGTCGATCACGGTACCCACGCGCGTCGCCTCGTCGAGCGGATCGCCGCAAACGTATTCGCGCGTCTTTTCCACCAGGCGCTTGGTGAACTCCGCGGCGATGCCCTCTTGCACCAGGATGCGCTTCACCGCCGTGCAACGCTGGCCCGAGTTGCGATAACTTCCCTCGGCGGCCAGGGTCACCGCCAGATCCATGTCGCAGTCCTCGAGCACGATGAGCGGGTCGTTGCCGCCCAATTCGAGCACCAGCTTCTTGTAACCGGCGCTCGCGGCGATTTTCTTGCCCACCGCGACACTCCCCGTGAAGCTCACCAGATCAATGCGCGGGTCACGCACCAGCGGCTCGGCCACCTCCGCGGTCGGTCCGAGCAGCACGCTCAGCATCGGACCCGGCAGGCCCGCCGCGTAGAGCATTTCGGCCAGTTTGATTGCCACGAGCGGCGTTTTCTCGGAGGGCTTCAAAATGACAGGCGTGCCGGCGGCAATCGCGGGCGCGAGCTTGTGCGCCACCTGGTTCATCGGGTGATTGAACGGGGTGATCGCCACCGCGCAAGGCAGCGGTTCGCGCATGGTGAAAATTTTACGGGGCTTGCCTTGCGGCGAAATGTCGCACGAGAAGACCTGCCCGTCGTCGCGCAACGCCTCGATCGCGGCAAAGCGCAGCACATCGCTCACCCGCCCCACCTCGTAACGCGTCTCCCGCACACACAATCCCGACTCGGACGAAATCAGGCGCGCCAATTCCTCGCGCTTCTCCTCCACCAGCACGCGGGTCTTCTCCAAAATCTGGTTCCGCTGGAACCGCGTCGGTGTTTCCTTAAAACCAATCGCGGCATTGATCGCGGCCTCGGTCTCGGCGCCGGTCACCAGCCCCACGGTCCCCACCGTCCGGCCATCATACGGGCTTTTTACCGTCAAAAGATTGTTGCTGGGGACAGCGCGGCCCGCGACATAACAGTTCAAATTCATTGGTTCAGTTCTGCCTGAGAACACCGGGCGCGTCCATCGCCCAGACAAGGGAGAGGAAATTGTAACAATTCCGCATTGCGAATTCATGAACTGTTACCAGAAATGGGTGATGACCCGGGATGATTTTCTTCGCCGAGGTTTGAAGCTCTCGTCAAGACAACCTCCCTTATCATCCAACTCCGAGAACGAGCATATCGGAATCAGCCGACAGATCGAGATTTGGCGCCAAATGGACATGCTCTCTCATACCCTCTGGTGGCAGAGAAGGCATCTTCGTTTGATCAATCTCAGCAAGTTGATTCACGAGCCTTGCCAACTCGCGCAATCCTTCAGGATCACCCCAAATTCAGGCAACAAATTCACCATCTTCCTCACCCGCCCGAACTTGGAGGTGACCAGAAATCCCGTTGTACCGAATGACGTACTCTTTGCCTTTCATAATTGCTTCCCGCTATGGCCTGGCCTTCCCCAACTCCGAAAGATAACGGAACAAGTCGCGCAACTCCGCGCGAGTGAGGTGATCCACCAGACCCGGCGGCATCACCGAGCCGCGCTCGACGATGGACTGAATCTCGTCGCGGCGAAAGCGAAGCACTTTGTTCTCGGCCACATCGCGCAACGCGAACTCGCTCCCCGCCGCGCGCACTCGATAACCGGTGTGCGACTCGCCGTCTTTCGTCGTCACCTCGACCGCCTCGTAGTTCTCCTTCACCTCTTTGTTCGGCTCCAGCACCGCGCCGATGATGAAGTCCAGCGGTTGGCCAGCCCCAATTGAGTTGAGGTCCGGGCCAATGTTGCCGCCCTCGCCGGCGATGGAATGGCAATTCATACAACTGAGGTCCATCCGTCGGAAAATCCTGGCGCCGTTGGCCGCGTTTCCTTGCGCGCGAATCTCGGCGACCAGCGGCTGGACAAACTCCGGTGTCGCCCGCAATGACGCGCCTTCCAATCCAGCGGCGGTGTTGAGCGCGGCGACGAGCGGCTTGTCCTGTCGTCCAGCCGAGTTGAGCCAGCGCAGTGCCATGCGCGCCGCGTCGCGAGTGGGTGGTTTGGCCGTTAAGGCGGCGGCCAACGTGGCAGTCGCTCCTTTCCGCGCCACAAAGGCCGGTAAAATCCTGGGCGAATCGGTTCCTTCGGTGTCCGCGGCGATTAGTTCCGCCGCGCGCGTCGCGGCGGCGGTCAAATCGAGCCCGACCAGGCCCGAAATCGCCGCCACCCGCGCGGACATGCGATGCCCCGGCGCGGCCAACTCGTGTAACGTTCCCATCGCCTCGACGCCACCAAACGTGGCGAGGCCGTCGATCGCCGCCACTTGGATCACGTCGCTGCCCGTATCGTTGGTTGCGGCGATTGTCAAAGCCGGACGCAACCCCTCCACTTTCCAAACTCCCGCTAGCCGCAACGCTGCCGCGCGCAATGCCTCGGCATTGTTCGCGGCCAGCAACAAATTCAACGCCGCCGCCAAATCGCCACTGGGCCGAGTCTTGCGCAATCGTTCCGCCACGCCGACGCCCGGAAGCACGCGCGCATGCATCGGGGCGTCATGGATTCCGCCGATGGTGAAAGCTTTTGCGGTGAGCAAATAAGCCAAATCATCCGCGCCACCAGTTTCGGCGAGAATGCCAAGGAATGCCTCGCGGTTCGCAGGCTCCACGGCGCCCGATTCCAACCGGGATCGCAAGACTCGCGTGGTGTCCGGCGAGCCGTCCGCCTTGAGCAAAAACTCGAGCCTGGCCGGATACTTCTCCGCCTGCAGCCTCCCCTTGGTGAAAACGGGCAACCATTCCGGCTTGAGGACATACACCGCCTGGCGCAACGCGTAATCAATGAACTTGTCCACCGGCTTGTCCGTGGCCGCGAGAACGACGTCCAGCGTTTCGGCGTCACGAACATAGGTGGCGGCCACGATTGCCTCCAATCGGACGCGTGGAAACTCGTCCGCCATCAAAGGCCGCAGCAAGTCGAGCGGAC
>CAZMLP010001117.1:0-3176 GCA_964566745.1 uncultured Verrucomicrobiota bacterium
CACGAATTCCGGCTGCCCCTCGTCTCGCGAAATCCCCGGTGGATCTCCGTCCTGGCGGGGGTGGTGTATGACGCCACCGAAACCGCGGTCGGGTGTGTGGGCGTCCTGGAGGAAATTACCGCGCGAAAAAGGGCCGAGGGCGCTTTGCGGTCCACCGCGCGGGAATTCGAGGACTTGTACAATCATTCTCTCGCGGGACATCTCACCTTCAACCGCAACGGCGTCATCACCCGGGTGAACGACACCCAACTGCGCTGGCTGGGCTATCCTCGCGGCGATTTGGTGGGCGCGAAACGGTTCTCGGATTTGCTTACCCCCGCCAGCCGGGAAGTTTTGGCGGGCCAGGCCGAAAAATTCGAGCAGCCCGGAGGGCTGGCGGGGATCGAGCTTGAACTGGTCCGGTCGGACGGCTCGACCGTGCCCGTGCTGGCCGGCGCCACTGTGACCCGCGATACGGAGGGCAACGTGGTGGCCACCCACTGCACCTTGTGCGAGTTTTCCGCGCGCAAACAGTTCGAGACAGAGTTGACCCGCGAGCGTGACGCGGCCCTCCAGTCCGCCCGCCACCGGTCCGAGTTCCTGGCCATGGTAAGCCACGAGATCCGGACTCCCATGAACGGCGTGATCGGCATGACGGGCCTGCTTCATGACACCCGTCTCACCGAGGAGCAGGAGGGTTACGTCCAGACCATTCGCAGCAGCGCCGACACTCTGCTCACCATTATTAACGACATCCTCGATTTCTCGCGGATCGAGGGCGGAAAACTGGAGTTGACGGAGGAGGACTTCGACCTGAATGACGTGTTGGACACCACCCTCGATTTGCTCGCCGAAAATGCCCGCGCGAAGAAATTGGTCCTCGCGGGCTATATTGCCGCCGGCACGCCGGGGCGTTTGCGGGGGGACGCGGAGCGATTGCGCCAAATATTAACCAGCCTGACCGGCAACGCGGTGAAATTCACGGACACCGGCGAGGTGGTGGTCCGGGCGAGCTCCGAGATGGAGACCGACTCGCACGTCCGGCTGCGTTTTGAGGTGCGGGACACCGGGGTCGGGATTTCACCCGCCACCCTGGAGAAGCTTTTTCAGCCGTTCCAACAAACCGAGGATCTTGCCATGCGCCGCTTCGGCGGCGCCGGTCTCGGTTTGGTGATCAGCCGTCAACTGGTGGAACTCATGCGCGGCGATCTGGGGGCGGAAAGCGAGCCGGGCCGGGGCTCAACCTTTTGGTTCACGGTGCATTTGGAGAAACAGCCGCCGGTTTTCAACGCTGCCCAGGTCCCGGCCGCGCCAACCTTGCAAGACCGTCACATTCTGGCGGTGGACGACAATCCCACCGGAAGGGAGGTCATCCGGCATCAGTTGCAATCCACAGGCTCCCGCCTGGATCTGGCCTCCAGCGGCAAGGAGGCTTTGGGAATGATGCGGGCGGCCGTCGAGCGCGGGGACGCCTACGAGCTGGCGGTGCTCGACTGGTGGATGCCGGAAATGGACGGCCTGACGCTGGCCTCCCAAATCAAGGCGGATCTCGCTTTGTCCCGCACCCGGTTGGTTTTGCTCACCGCCATGGGGGAGAATCTCGCGGCCAATCTCCTGCACGACCGGGGGATCGAGGCCTGCCTTCACAAGCCGGTCAAGCAAACCAGTTTGATCAAAACGCTGGCGTCGGTGCTGGAAAAGAAGCAGCCGGTCTTTTCCGCGCCCGTCGCGGTGGCGGGCGCCGCTCCGGTCGCCAGCCGGAAAATACGGATCCTGCTGGCGGAGGATCACTTGATCAACCAGCGGGTGGCGATGGGATTGCTGGCCAAGCTCGGCTACTCCGCGGAAGCCGCCGCCAATGGCATCGAGGTCCTGGAAATGCTCAAGCAGACGGCCTACGACGTGATTCTGATGGATTGCCAGATGCCCGAGATGGACGGGCTGGAAGCCACCCGCCGAATTCGCGCCATGGAGGCGAAACGGGCGGCGGGGCAAGTGGTCAACCTGGCCAGCCCGCGCCGGACGATCATCATCGCGGTGACCGCCAATGCCATGCAGGGGGATCGGGAACGGTGCCTGTCGGCGGGCATGGATGACTATCTGAGCAAGCCGGTCCGGCTGGACACGCTGGAAAAAATGCTCCAGCGGGCCCAAGTTCTGGCGGGAGACACCTCCGACGCCGGACCTCCAGCCCCGCCAGCGGCGGTTGCGGCCCCGGTCCCGGTCCGGCCGGCAGAAGAACCGCCGGTCGCAGCCGTTCCGCAAGATGACCTGATGGCGGCGCTGGACCAGGCATTGGTCGAAATGACGCCGCCTCCGGCCAAACCGGCCCAGAGTCCGGCGCCAGACGGCGATCAACCGGTGGACCTCGACCGGATTCAAGAATTAACGGACGGCAATGAAACGGGCGTCCAAGAACTGGTTGACTTATACCTCGCACAAGCGGCGGAATTGACGGACAAGTTACGAATGGCGGTCGAAAGCAAATCGGCCGAGGATATCGGGCATGTGGCGCACAAGTTTTGCGGCGCCAGCCTGACCTGCGGCATGGTGGCTGTGGTCGCGTCTTTGCGCGCGATGGAACGGCTCGGGAAGGCGGGCCAGGTCGAAGGCACTCCGGAGTTGATGGCGGACGTGGCCCGGCAGGTGGACCGAATACGGCTTTTTTGGCGGAACTATTTTAGCGGTAACTGAATCAAAACTTAGTGGCAACCCAGGTCATGCGCAGTTTGTTAATTGTCGAGGACGATCCGATCGTCCGCAAAATCTACCAAAGCAAGTTCGTCAACGAGGGCTTTACGGTGCGGGTCGCGGTGGACGGCCAGGAGGCCGTGGAGGCGTTGAAAGCAAGCCGGCCGGACATCGTGCTGCTGGATCTGATGCTGCCGAAGGTGGACGGCCTGGACGTGTTGAAGCTGGTTCGCTCCCAACCGTCCACGAGCACCGTGCCGGTGATTGTTTTTTCCAACGCCTACGCCAATCAATTGATCCAGGAGGCTTGGGACGCCGGGGCAACCAAGTGCCTGACCAAGGTGGATTGCACCCCGCGACAGGTCATTGAGGTCATTCACAAGGCGTTGGAGGAGGCGGCCAGGCCCCCCCAAACCCCCCCCCGCGCCCCCCCCCCCGCTACCCCCCCCCCCCCATTGAGCCCGGTGGGACACGCCCCCCGGGGGCCGCCGGCGGGCAAGCCCCCC
>CAZMLP010001118.1:0-6000 GCA_964566745.1 uncultured Verrucomicrobiota bacterium
CATCGAGCTGGACGAGGATCCTGAGATGGCGGCCCTCCGCGAGGCCCGCGAGGAGAGCGGTCTGGAGGTTGAGTTGATCGGCGAGCGTCCACCCACCACCGAGCCGGGCACGCGCGCGTTAATCGCGCCCCGCTTTCTGGACATCCATCGCATCAACCCCACGCACGAGCACATTGGCATGATTTATTGGGCGCGCCCTCGCGCGGGGACCGTGACACTGGCGACGGCGGAGCACCATGACATCCGCTGGTGTCGCGCGGAGGAACTCGATGGCCTGACGCCGCCGATGTCCAACGCCGTAAAATGGTACTGCCGTCAGGCGTTGGCCGAGATCAAATAGAGCAAGTTAAATAATTCTGTAGCCACGCGCCGACGGGGTGGGCTCCCCGGAAACATAGCCAGGCGCCAGGGACGGCTCGCTGAGCCGTGCGGGCAAATCTGGGGCCACAGACAAAAGCCTTCGGCGGCACCGATGGCAAATCTTGCTGCTTGGACGTTCCTGGACCGGTCGGCGACCGATCCCTGCCAAAAACGGCCACAGATTTAATTAACTCGCTCTAACCGGTCGTTTCCTGATTTGGAACTTTACGCGCTTTGGAGCCACGGTCCGTGAGCGTGTCCAAAATGAACTCGGTGGCTTGAATCGCCTTGATCGACCTCATGGGGTCGCTGGTCTATTGTTTTTATAACAATTTGGTGGATAGAATGTTGTGGTTTTGATGCGGGCTTGCTCTGCAAACCCAAAGGTGGTTGCCGGTTAAGCTAGGAAATGAAGCCAGGAGCGTTGCCTCTCCACAGAATTCGCGTCGCGGCTCATGAATCATGCAATTCGCAAGGCTTGAACTGGTTTGATTTGGCTTCAAAGAATTTTCCCAACGCGAGGCCTTGCGACCCGTATTTTCAAAAGTCTCGTGTCATTCGCATTCGAGTTGGCCGGGCATGACCTCATTTCAACTCCCGAAATGTAACATCCCTTTCACGGATTTCCAACCATGTATTTTCTTTTTTTCGCGGTTCTCACCTCGTTCCTTCCTTCTCGACAAACCCCGGCCTCCTCCCCCTAATGCGCGCCGCGATGACTCGCCGCCAGCGGAAGCTGACCTACTATATACTCGAGGGAACCAGTTCGTTCTCGACCGCGTACCATCTCAACTACCTGTTCTTCCTGCTCCACACGGAGTTTGGCTTTGGCAACAAGGAGAACTTAATGGTCTCCGCGTTGCATGGCGGCGTGTATATGCTCACCGCCTGGTGGAGCGGGCGCGTGAGCCGGCAATTGGGCTGCCTGGCCGCCATGCGGCTCGGCTTCGCGGGCATGGCGCTCGCCCAAACCATCGGGTTGTTTGTCCACACGGCGCCGGTGAAACTGGCCTTGCTGGCCGTCTGGACTTTTTCCATGACGTTCATCTGGCCCGCAATTCAGTCCCTGGTGAGCCGCAACGAGGATGATTCCGCGTTGCCGGGAGTGGTGGGGCTTTACAATTGCATTTGGGCGGGCGCGTCAGGACTGGCCTACTTTCTGGGCGGGGCGATTTTCGAAGGGGCGGGGCATCAAAGCATTTACTGGCTGCCGCTGACCATTCATGGAATTCAATTTGCCTTTGTCTCCTGGTGGATGGCGCGAGGTGACGCCGAGGAGGCCATTGTCATCGCGCCCGCGGCGGGGCGCCACGAGCCAGAGGCCGCTGCCGCCGCCCAGCCGATCAACCCGCAAACCTTCCTCAAGATGGCCTGGCTCGCAAATCCGGTGGCTTACATTGCCATCAACACCGTCACGGCCATCATGCCGGAACTGACCGGCCGCTTGAATCTTTCCGTGACGCAAAACGGATTGCTTTGCTCGGTGTGGTTTTTTGCAAGGTTCATTGCTTTTTTTGTGCTTTGGCGCTGGACGGCGTGGCATTACCGGTTCCGCTGGATGGTCACGGCCTTCATCGCGCTCATCGCCGGTTACACCGTGATGGTGCAGGCGGACAATTTGTGGCTGCTGGTCGGCGCGCAGGCGGTGTTCGGTTTGGGGGCGGGGCTGCTTTACTACGCCTCGCTGTTTTATGCGATGGACGTCGGCGAGGCGAGCAGCGAGCACGGCGGCTGGCATGAATCGGCGCTCGGCTCGGGAATTTTTCTCGGCCCGGCCATCGGCGCGACGGCCATGCATTTTGTGCCCGGTCAACCCCGCGCCGGGCTGTGGGCGGTGAGCGGCTTGTTGCTGGCTGGCTTTGCCGTCCTGTTGTGGATGCGAACGAAAGACAAACCAGCCCAACCACGCGAGGGAACAGACCCGCTTCCAACTTGAAACCTTTACCCCGTCCGAATCGTCCAATTCCCCACATGAAACCATTTCCAGCGGTCTTGTTGTCGCTCTTGGCGTCCGTGTTCCTGTTGTCGGCAAACGGCCAAACGCCGGATTCCGGGGGCTGGATTTCGCTCTTCGACGGTAAAACGCTGGATGGCTGGGTCCCGCGCGGCGGTAACGCAAAATACCGGGTCGAGGACGGTCAGATCGTCGGCACTTGCGTGACCAACACCCCCAACTCGTTCCTTTGCACGCGGCGCGACTTCACCAACTTCGTGCTCGAGGTGGAGTTCAAGGATGCCGAGGGGCTGAATTCGGGCGTGCAGCTGCGCAGCCATTGTTTTGACGAGCCGACCGAGCTGGACTGGCAAGGCAAGCACATCAAAATTCCCGCGAAGCGGGTGCATGGCTACCAAGTCGAGATCGACACGTCGGATCGCGCCTGGAGCGGCGGTCTGTATGACGAGGGTCGCCGCGGCTGGCTGCATGACTTGAAAGAGGACGAGGCCGCCCGGCATGCCTACAAGCACGGGGACTGGAACAAGTTTCGCATCGAGTGCCAGGGCGACTCGTTCAAGGTGTGGTTGAACGGGGTGCCAACCACTGACTATCACGACAATCTCACGCCAGCCGGCTTTATTGGTCTGCAAGTCCACGCGGTGGGAAAACGCGCGGACATCCTCGAAATCCGTTTCCGCAACATCCGGCTGAAGCCGCTGTAAGCCGGCCTGCCCGTTGCCGGGCTCAGGCCCAATCCGATTGTCCAACGACGCCGCCCGAGTCGCGCCGACCCGGCAAACATAGTTTAAAGGGGATTGGCAAATTGACAATGCAAGCGGCGCCTCGCTACTTTGCCGACCCGGAAGAAAACGCATGGCGATTGGCAAACACATCAACTCCGTCCTGGGCAAGGTCGCCGGAGAAACTCGGACGTCTCACGGCATTACAACAATCCGATAAAACCTCGCCGGCGCGCCAGCAGGCAATGTGTCGGTGGTTGAAGTCGCGGTTTCTGTGGCCAACACATCCACGCCGAGATTGCTCCACACTTCCGCCGAGAGATCGTTCTTGTACTCCGCGCGGTAATGTGTCCCGGCCTGGCTCGCCCAAGTGAGAGTCACCTGGCCACCGGCCAGCCGGATGTCCGTGATCCGAATCCCGCCGCCGGTGGCTTGGCCGCTGTTCGCGGCAGAGGGGGTTGGCTTGGACTGGGTCACGATGTTCGTGCCGCCATCCGGCCAGCGCCCCTCCGTCACGTCACTCGTTTGAGAGCCATACGTGATTCCATCCACGCGCAACCCGCCGGGCGTGTAGAGGCCGATGTAACCGCTCGCCTTGCTCAACTTGAAGTTCGCGTGAAGCACCGGCCCTGGAGACCCTCCCGCCTGGCTCGATCCGTCCGCCCACACCAGCCAGTAGCTGTTGGGACCAAGAACGGTGCCGGCCGGGATCGCGGATTTCGTCCGGTCAACGGGCGAATCCGTCAGAAAATAGCCGGACAAATCGACGGCCAGCGCGCCGGGGTTGTACAGCTCGAACCAATCCTCGTATTTGCCGTTGAACGGGTCCACCAGTGTTCCGGTGTTTTGGGCCATCCACTCGTTGATCCACACGCGCACGGTGGCCGGCTCGTCCGGGTTCGGCAGGCCGGGCGTGGGCGTGGGAAAAATCCGGTGGTTCGAGGCGCCGTCCGGATATACTCCGTAAGACTGGTCCGGAGTGGGCACGGCATAATCCAAATAATCGACCACCGCCGTTTGGGTTCCGGTCTTCTGCGCCAAGGCCAGCGATCCGCTGGTTGGGCGCGCGGTGAAGGACGCGTGCCACTCGGTGGTGGTGGTCTCCTCGGGATGGCCATCCAGCCAGATCACCTGGTATTGGCCGGCGCCAAGAGTTGCGTTTGCCGGAAAGGCCCAGCGGGTCAGGTTGGTGTAGCCATCGGACAAGAACAACCCGCCCAAATTGACTGACGCGCCGCCCGCATTGTACAGCTCCACCCATGGAGCCGAGTGCCCGAGGTGGTCGCGCGCCCCGTTGGTGTTGTTCGGCACGATCTCGTTCAGCCAGACGGTTGGGATTGTCGCGAGCGTCGCGTGAACCGAGTTTTCCGCGCCGGGGGTGATCAGGGAGGTGGTGACCGCCGGGGGTTGGAAATTTTGCAGGCAATAAACGTGACCGCTATTGGGCGAGCTGCCCGAGAGGCGGATCAGCGTCGAGGTGCCGTCCATGCTCGGAAGATACCAGTAACTCAGCGTGTAAGTGGCATTGGTTTCCAGCGTCGTGGTGTTTTGCCAGATGGCCTGGGCGATGGTCGGACCGCCGCTGCTCGCCACCACATGGAGGCTGGCCTTGCCGGAATGGCTGAAGGCCGTGCTGATGGCCGAGCCGGTCATATTGTCCGACACCGTCCATGGCCCGGCCAGCACACTTTCGAAATCGCCATTGGTGAGGCAATTGACGCCGGATTCGGGCACGCTGCCCTTCACCAGCTTGATGTCGTCCAGGTACACGCTGCCGGCGTCCGTCATGCCAATGAGCAGGATCGACTTCGTGGCAATGCCAGTGAGCGCCACGAATTGCCATTTTGGTGTCGCAGGCGCGTTGTTTGTGGAGACCCCCCAATTCGCCACGCGCCGGGTGTCTTGCGCGGGGTCGATCAATTGGAGGGAGGCTCCGCCGCCATTGGCGTCGGCGGGCCAGGGTGGCGAGGAACCGTACGTCACCTCGCAGATCACCTCGTCGGTGGCTGGCGGAACGCCTGGCTGAACCAATCGAAGCGTGCCGCCGCCAGGGTCCAGCGTGCCGCCAAATTCGCCCGCGACCGGAATGGCCGCCCCGTACGCGGTCGCGAAGGCGGACCGGTTGTTCGCCAGGACGAGATACCCGCGTGGAGGAATGGCCGTTCCCGGCGCGAAGACAAAACCGATGCCATCCAGCCGGAATCCGCCCAGATCGAACGCGCTGTTGACCGAGTTATTGTACAATTCGATGTACTCGTTCCCAGCGGTTCGCGGATGGTACATGATTTCGTTGATGACCACCGCGCCCTTGGGCGATGGCGTGGCCGCCATGCCCGGAGGCGCGAAGCCAAAACCGGCAAGGCCGAGAAACAGGCTGAGGATGAGCCGTCGCATGATCACGGCGAGCGTAGCAGCAATTCGCGCTCCAAGAAAGGATTGAGAACAGTTTGTAGAAGCGGCAGCCCATCAATTACTTGGGAGTCGAGCGCGGGTTCCTCGCCGCCGCTCGGAGATGGCCTTTAATCCCGAAGCAGTTCTTGATGCGGCAGGTTGTCCACGTTCCAGCGGCGCAATTCCCCATCCGAGGCCTTGAACGTTTTGCGCATATCCTCAACCTCCAGATGGCCGTCCACAAAGGCGCGATTCGCCCGGGCGCGATGCTTGAGGAAACTCGGCTGCTTCTTTGGAGGGGTCTTCGAGTCGTACGTGGAGGCACTCGCATAATGGCTGGCTGGGCCGATGATCGCGTTGCCGATCAACCCGTCCAGCGCCGCGTTGCGGGAGCGGCTGAAATTGTCTCCCAGCGCGATCATGTCGGCGGGGGCTTTGACGTCGGTCTCCAGCGTCGGAAATGATTGGGCGGTCTTCGCAAACACCCCGCCACCCAAGCCCATAGCCACGTCAACCGGCCCGTAGGTGATCCCCGAGGCGTTATACCCGTAGTTGGGAGAAGAATTGTACACC
>CAZMLP010001119.1:0-6183 GCA_964566745.1 uncultured Verrucomicrobiota bacterium
TGAGCATCCGGTAACCCGGAATCGCCGAGACGAAGTCTCGCACCTTGCCGAGCAGCCAACGCTTGGCCGCGTCCAGCCCCTCCTCGATAAATTGCGCCGCCTCGGAGGCAAATCCGCTCACCGCGTCCCACGCGTCGCCCAGCCAGGAGCGCTGGACCATACGGTCGGCGCGATGGGCGGTTATCGGCGGCCCGCGCGCCGATTGCCATTGGGCATTCGTTCCAGTGAAAGCTGATGGCGCCGCGACTGCCGGTGAATTGTCCGCCATCCCGGTTTGCGATTGTCTGGCGCTGGTGCTGTCACTCGTGGCGGAAGTGTTGGTTTCTGCCGCGTGAGTCGAGGTGACGCCCGCGCTGGCAAGGCGTTGGATTTGCCGGTCGCAGCAACAGGTCTCCTGCTCTTCCTCCATCGCCTGCTCCTCGTGCTCATGCTCGAGGCTGCGATCCAATTTCTTCTCGTTTCCGCTGGAGGAACTTCCATCCGCCGACGCACTTTCTGGCTTCGCCTGAACGGAAGTGGTTTCGGTGTCCGCTGTCGTTTCTTCGGGCGTGGTCTCGGCCTGGCGGTTGACGTGGAAAAGCTCCCGGCGCAGTTCGCGCAAGCTCTTGGGTTTTGTGTCGGGATTCTCGGCGTCGCGCAGGCTTCCCTCCATCAGCACCAGCGGGTTGAAGAATCCGGTCCAGTTCGAAATCTTGTGGGTGTGACTTTGGACTTGCCCGCCGAGGTTGTCCTCGCCGGCAGTATTTCCGTTCATGGTGGTGATGTCCGCGTCTCCCCCGCCGCCCGTCGCGCTTTCCACAATCGCATAGTGCGATTTGTTCTGGCGATAGGCTATGTCGCCCAGCGTTGGCGTCCGTCCCGGTGGATAGACCGCCTCGCGTTTCATCGCCGGCCCGCCGAGCGTCCATTTCGGCATCGGCACGCCGCCCTTGTTGAGTGCCCAGAAAACAAAGATTCCGCACCAACTTGGCATGGCGTCGCGCATCGCCGTCACGTCCGGTGGCTGGTTTGCGACCTGCCCCAACGCCTGGGATTTGGTCTTGATCACTTGCTCGCTCACGGTTCCCGGCACGTAGCCACCACCGCCCGTGCCGCTCACGATCTTGTCCGGCCCCATCGAGGTCTTGAAATACTCGAGCAGCCGCTCCCAACCGGTGCGGAAGCCGTCGGGACCGGGCTTGTCGGCGTTGACCTTGCCTTGCTCGCCCTTGGCCTTGGCCACGGCGGCGGCAAGTTGCGGCACGGCGGCTTGGCGCTGGATTACTTTTCGCGCAACCACCGAACGCGAAATTCCACCCGTCGCCGCGGATGAGGCGGTCGGCGCGGTGGCAGAAGAAATTGGCTTGGCGGGACTCGCGCCCTGCTGAACGGTATGGGTCAGCTCGTGGGCAAGCAAAGTGCGACCGGACGAGGAATCCGGGTCGTATTTTCCACTGTTGAAATAGATGTCGCCCCCATGCGTGAAAGCTTGCGCATGGATGGACTTGCTCAAGGATTGGGCGCTGGAGCCGGTATGGACGCGCACACCGCTAAAGTCGCTCTGGAAACGGTTTTCCATGAACGAGCGCGTGGCGCCGGGGAGTTCCCGGCCGGTTCCCTTCGTTTGCGAAAGTTGGGCTTCAAATGACTCGTCCCGGGCTGGAGGCCCGCGACCGGCGCGTTGCACCACGTCCGACCGGAAAAGAGAAATATGCCGCCGATGGACGACTCTCGACAACGACGCAGCCAACGGTATTGGCCGTGTGGCGGTTCCGGAGCATTCGCCCGGAAGAGCCGCTGTTGAGCAAACCCGCGCCCGGCCCGATGATCCACCTGGCTCCGCGTTGCATTGAATCGCGCCGCTTGACTCGGACTTGGCCTGAATCTCCTCGTGCTCGTGCTCCTCGTGTTCTTGCCGGCGTTGGAGTTGGTCTGGTGGCGGAGCCGACGGTGGGGTGGCAACCGCTGGCGCCGGTTCCGGCATGGTCATCACGCGATGGGCCGTCTGCTCGGCTTCCCGCTCGTGGGGATCATCGGGCTTGCTCACTTCCAAACGCGGCTGGATGAAAGGCAACGGCTTGGCGGGCCGGAAAAAACTTTCATGCGCCGGGCTGCGAAACAGCTCCCCGCGCCTCGCCGATTGTGTCACCGTTGAGGCTCGACTTGCTTTCTCCGCAGTGGTGGTTGCGCCGCTCATCAGCAATCAAGACATGATTAACTCCAGTCCGTTTGCAATCGCCACGGCATCCACGGCAGCCGTATCAGGGAGATCGCCCAAGGCAACCGGTCCAGCAAAACGTCGAACCCGGTGCGGGCCAGAGCCAATCGCCAATGATCATCCACCTGCCGGAGAGCGCCTTCACGCTGCAAAAAGGTCGCCCGCAAGCCGTCGGGTGAAGTGTTCTTGAGCGCTCCCCAATTCGCTATTACCGCCTCGAGCATCCGGTCCGCTTCGTCCTTTTGTGCTTGAGTGAGCGGCGGCGCGGTCTCCACCGGGTCGGCTGGTAGCACACCACAAAACAGCTTGTTCAGCACCAAATCCCACTCCGCGCACTCCTCGACGCCAAACACCAGATAATGCAGCAGGGACAACGCCGTTGGCAGTTTTAACAACCGCTCGTCGTCGGCCAACACAAGCCTGCGAAAAAGCATCGGCACGTAGGGCGCCAAAATCACCAGTCCCGCGTTGCGAATGTAGATCGCGTCCTCCCCTCGTCCATTGGCCGGCTTGAGGGGCGGCGCTTTTCTTTGCGAAACCAAAGGAGTTTCGGCAACGGGGGCAACCGGTTTCGCTTCCTCGTTTCTTGGAGCCGCAAGTAAGTCCTCCATGCCCGCAGAATCGCCCGCCAGCCCTTCATTCAAAAGGGCGAGCTTGGCCGGGTCGGTGCGCGCCAGTTCCCGCTCCGCGAAGGCGCGGCGCATGCGCCAGCTCTTCAATGGCACCAAGGAAAGGTGGTCCGCCAAATCGCCCAAAAACAGTTCCCGGAGAATCATCCGGCACAACCACTCCAGGCTGGGACGCCGCTCCGCAACCGCCACGTCGAGCAGCAAGCGAAGCAAATGCTCCTTCAAGCATGTCCATTGCGGCCCGCCGGGCATTTGGACGCACAACGCCGCCACGTCCGCGAGCACCAGTCGCCATTCGGGGTTGCTCCAAAACGTCGGCAAAATGTTTTCACGCACCGCTTCGGGGAAATGACGAGCCAGTCGTTTCCGCGCACCCGATTCTCGCAATACTTCCGCCAGCCGGAGAAATTCCATCGGTTCCAAGCCTCGCAGTGTCTCCTCCGCAAGCTCCCGCCACAAGGCTCCGCCATCACTCGACCACGGCAGGTACCCGCGCTCCAAAAAGAATAGAATCTCTTCGAGCACCGACTGCCTGAGAGGTCGCGCCAGTTTGGATTGGCTTTTACTCCCGGCGCCAATCCGGGCGGTGAGTTCCGCCTCAAGCGCCGAGGCGATTCGCGGGATCAATTCGGTCTCCAAATTGCCACTCGTAATGCCATCGACCGTCACTTGCAACCGGTCAATCGAGACCAATTGATTCTCCGGGACTTCTTGTGAGGCCAGCACCCCGTCGATGGCCCGCGTCAGGCGGTTTCCACACAACTCCTCCAACCGGTGGCGCAGGGTCATCCCGTTCCGCTCCCCGTGACAGTGGATATCCACTATCTCGCGCAGGATGCGATTGGGAACTGGCGTCGCCATTAGAACGGATAAACCTTGAGCACCTTCAGAATCGCGTTAAGGGCCGCGGTGTAATTCTTCTTTTTCGCGGCCTCGTCGCCTTTGAGGCGATTCGCCTCGGTTTGCACGTTGTCGAGCACCGCCTTGATACGTTGCTTCCCGGCGGCGCTGGTCTGCTGCGCCAAGGCGGTCCATTGGCCAACCGCGCCATTCACCACCTCAAACACCGTGCTTGTTTTGGCCTTCGCGACATCGATGTCCTCATCTTGGACGCAGGCGATTCGCATGGTGATTTCGAGTTGAATCCGGAAGAACTCAAGGGCCAGCGTCCGGAGATCGACGTTTCTCGCGATCAAATCACTCGTTGCCCGGATCGTCTTTTCAAGCAAAGCGACAGCGCCTTGCTTCAGGTAGAATTCCACCTCGTCAGCTTGGGACAGGTTCCCCGCCGCAACCCAGTTGCCGATGAATTTTTCGATGTCTGGATAGGTGGCGATTTGCGTTTTGAAGGCGGCGAACGGCCCCGGATCGATCTGGGGAAGATTCTTAAAGTCATCCGCTGGCGTTTTGACCGGCAGGCACTGGCGCGCCACCGGGGCCTCAAGCAGGATTTCAATGGAGAAAGGGGTCTTCGCCGTGCAAGTGCCATTCGTGACAGTCAACGTCACCACATAAGTGCCGGATTTTGTGTAATCGTGGCTGGCCTTCTGGGTTGTCACGGCTGGAGTGCCGTCGCCGAAATCCCAGCTGTATTTCTCGGCGAATTTGGACGCGTCCACCGCGTCCACGTGACCGGGCCCGACAGTTGGATTTCGGGCGAGCGTGAAGGACGCAATCGGCTCGTGATAAACCTTCACCTTGGTCGAGGCCCCGGTGTCGTTCACGGTGTAGATTATCTCGACCTCTTTGACGTTAAGATCGCCCACATCGACACTCGCCGGCACGAACGCAAACCCCGATGGAGTTACTGGACCAGCGCCCTCGCCCTGAATGGTCCCGCCCGGCGGGGAAACCGTGATTGGAATCGGACCCTTGTTATCGTTGCAGAATTCCGCCGGCGTGATCGAGATCGTCACCGGGTCTTGCGGCGGCGCGGGTTCCACCACCCTCACGTCGTATTGGATCGGCGGGCAATCCGAGCAACAGATGAACGGATAATAAAAATCCGCGATCACCGTTCCATCCGGAATGTTCTGGATCAATTCATCCAGGTCGCTCTTTGTCGCGGCATCCTCCTTTTCCAGATCGACCAGCAGTTTGTCGAACACCGCATCGCCGCGATCCCCTTCCTTGATAATCCGGGTTGAAAGAACATCCGTCGAAGGCTTCTCGTGGTAAACAATCACAAACGTGCCGCCCACCGGCACGCCCGCCTTGTGCTGGAGACCAGGGCATTTCCGGGCGTAGAACGCCAGCCGGCGCAACGCCTCCAGGGTCCGCCAGCGCTTCTCCAACTCGGCCGCCAGCGAGCGAAACTCGGAGGGATCGCAGGCGTAAATCAGTTTGTCCAGATGCTCCAGCAACTCATCAATCCTGAGTGTCAGCAGATTCCCGCTCAGGCCCGCAAGCACACCGCGATATGCCGTCGCGACTTTCTGCAAATCGTTGAAGCGGGCGACGAAAGTGTCGATGTCCAGCGCGGCGAGCGATCCTTTGAGCGTCTCGAACAACTGCTCGATGTAGTAGAGAATGAACAGCAAGAACTGCACGGCGACCGCGAAGGTCATCTCGTTCAACGAGATTCCCGCCGTGGCAGCGGCGTTGGTATTGATGCCCGCCGCAAGACCGGTGTTTGCCGCGGTTGCGTCACCGGTCATGACCCGCGTGCCCGCGGGCGCCTCCCTCAACCGTGCCAGCAACGGTTGAAACGTGGCGAAGGCGGAGGTGGAGAGAATATTGTCCGCCGTGATGAACGTCGTTTTGTTCATCCTGGCATACCAGTCCTCAAACGCCTGGCCGTGCGTGTTCGGCGCGTAACGGAAATCAGGATCGCACGCCTTTAGCAGGGCCGGTGTGGGCGCCAGTGTGGCGGCGCCGGGCGCAGCCTCGGAATTCGGCAGCTCGTAATAATACTTCATCTCCTTGCAGAGGAAGCAAATGAGATGCTTCTCCAACGCGGTGTAAAGAGCCTCCAGATCACGGAAATAACAACCTGCCCGGGTGTTCTTCGCATCCGGATTTCCCACCAGCCGCATGCGCAGGGAACGCGCGTCCGTGCTCAATTCAATCACGTCAATCGGCAACCGGTATTTGCCCCGCTGGGTTGTGACACTATCCAGCGCCGCCGTGTGAAACTGCCCGACGTGCCCCTCCACGCGCAGAAAATTGTACGGTTCCAAGTCATACAACAGCGGCTGGCGGATCATCTCGTCGGATAGATTGAACTCCGTCGCATGATAAGACAGGTTTTGGTCGGCGGCATTGGCGCGCGTTTTGGCGGCGTCCCACTGGGTGTAGAGTGGAGTCGGCGCCAGCTTGACCCGGTAATAGAATGGAATCGCCTTTTTGGACAACGCC
>CAZMLP010001120.1:0-2754 GCA_964566745.1 uncultured Verrucomicrobiota bacterium
CGCCGCTCACTGTGACCTCGCCCTCGAGGGGCACTCCGCCTTTGATCAACAAACTGTCCATGAATATTTTTGATGGTCGCGACCGGGACCGGCGTGTTCCGTGGCTAATTGGACGGATAACGAGCGGCCATTATTCTCTGCCGACCAGTGTAGTCGGGTTCCACCGAGGCTACAACCCACTTGTGTTCGACAAAGACAGCGCGAATTTGTTCCGCCTGGCCGTCACCGAACTCGCAAAGCAAACATCCGTCCGGTCGCAACAAAGTCCCGGCGTTTGCCGCCAGTTTCCGGTAAAAATCAAGCCCGTCCGTTCCCCCCGCCAGGGCGAGACGCGGATCGTGGTCCCGCACCTCGGGTTCGAGCGTGGCAACCTCGGCATCCGCGATGTAGGGCGGGTTGGTGATCATCAGATCGAACTTGCCGGGCGCCGGACAGGCGCCAAACGCGTCCCCCAAATGAAACTGCAGCCGGTCCGCGCAGCCATTGAGCTCCGCGTTTTCCCGTGCCATTGCCAGCGCCTCCGGGGAAACGTCCACGGCATGGATTTCGGTCGCGGGACATTCGAGTGCCAGCGCAATGGCAATGCAGCCGCTCCCGGAGCCGAGATCAATCGCGCGCGGCGTGGCGATCCCGGCGGCGATGCGGGCTTTCAAAAATTCCCAGCCGCGCTCGGCCAGCAACTCGGTCTCAGGCCGCGGCACAAGGACATGGCGGTTGACTTTGATTTCGCGGCCGCAAAAGGAAACTGAGCCGAGAATGTGCTGGAGCGGTTCCCGGTTCCCGCGTCGCCGGACCTGCTCGCGGACAAGTTCCAGTTGGGCTTCGGCAAGCTCTTGCTCGAAATTGAGGTAGAGCTTGAGGCGGGGCATGCCCAGCGCGGCAGCGAGCATCAGCTCGACCTGCAACCGGGGTGATTCCACGCCCTTCTTGGCGAGGAAATCGGTGCTGCGCTGGATGACTTCCAGAACGGTCACAGGAAGAACGTAGAGGCGGCACGGTAAAGTTCACAGTGAAAACCGGAGCGGGCCCGCCACGGAATATTGCTGAAAGCCAGCTTGATCCAAATCTTGAACACGGCGCTCCCATCGCTGTCCTAGTACGCGCAAGTTCCGCAGTTGTCCCTTGCAGCAGACGGGTGACATCCCTATTTTCGCGTTATGAAACGAGCTTTTTATGCGTGGCTGGCGGCCGCCTGCCTGGGCGGCTCGCTCCTGCCGGCCGTGGCGGCCGACCCGCCGGATGACGCCGCGCGCGCCGCGGCCGTCGCCGCGCAACAAGAGGCGGAGGAGCGGTACCGGCGCCTGAACACCTCGGTGGAGGAGTTACTCGCCTCGCAAAGTGTCTTGCAAAAGCGGATCGCGGCCTTGCAGGAGGAGTTACGGCGCGTCAAGGAGGAGGCGGCATCCAAGCCGACGCCCGATTTTGCCACGCGCGAGGATTTGAAACGCCTGGCCGAGCAGTTGCAGGCCATCGATAAAAAGCGCCAGGACGACAAGGAACTGATTCTCGGAGAAATCCGGAAGCTGGCGCAAACGCCCGTGACCGTTCCCGAGGCGCCCCGGCAGACCTCCAAGCCCAAGCCGGCCAATCTTGAGACGAATGACAAGCCACCCAAGGGCAGTTCTTCCATCAAGGATGACGAGCCCAAGACCACCACGATGAAGGGCGTCAACTACAAGGTGGAGAGCAAGGGGGAGACGCTGAGCCTGATTGCCAGCGAGCACAACAAGCTGTTCAAAGAGGACGGGCTGAAGACCTCGGTCAAATTGATCCTCGACGCAAACCCGGATTTGGACGCGCGAAAAATTTACGTCGGCAAAACCATTTTCGTCCCGCTGGTGCCGATCAAGCCGTGACCGCCGTCTTCCCGGCCGGCACGGTGAAGTAAAACGTGGCTCCCGCGTCCACTTTGCCCTCCGCCCAGACGCGCCCGCCATGGCGCGCGACGATGCGCCGGACGTTCGCGAGCCCAATGCCCGTGCCCTCATAGTCCTCGGGGGCGTGCAGGCGCTGGAATACACCAAATAACTTATCCCCGTAGCGCTGGTCGAAGCCGGCGCCATTGTCCGCCACGGAGAACTCGAACTCGTCCCGCTCGTTCCGCCGGCAACGAACTCGAATCTCCGCGCGGTCGCGTTTGCGGGAGTACTTCACCGCGTTGGAGAGCAGGTTCACCCACACTTGCTTGAGCAGCGCGCGGTCCGCCTGCACCACCGGCAACGGGCTGACTTCCCAGGCGATGTCGCGCCCGGCCAGGTCCGACTCCATCTCTGTCCGCACCTCGGCCACCAAATCCTCCGTGACAACGGATCCCAGGCGCATCTCCGTGCGGCCGGTCCGGGAGAAGGCCAGCAAATCGTCAATCAAAGCCCCCATTCGTTTGGCGCCTTGGGAGATGATGGAAAGATAACGCCCGCCGGTCTCGCTTAACCGCTCCTTGCTCTCGTCCCGTAACATCGTTGTAAAACCATCGATATGCCGCAAGGGAGCGCGCAAATCGTGGGACACCGAGTAGCTGAATGCCTCCAACTCCTGGTTGGTGGCCTCCAGTTGGGCGGTCCGCTCGGCCACGCGCCGTTCGAGTGTTTGGTTTAGCTCGCGTATCTCCAAGTCCGCCCTCCGGCGCGCCGTGATGTCCCGCAAAAAGACGCTTTGGATCACGAGTTGGTCTTGCTGGATGGTGGTAATGGAGAGTTCCGCCGGGAACTCCGTCCCGTTCCGGCGCACAACAGTGATTTCGCTGCGCTGGTTCAC
>CAZMLP010001121.1:0-4644 GCA_964566745.1 uncultured Verrucomicrobiota bacterium
GCTCCGCGGCCTTATTACGCTTATGAGCTCGACCGTTTTTAAGATCGCCGCCTTGGCCGGGGACGGCATTGGACCGGAAGTGATGCGCGAGGCCATCAAGGTGCTGCGCGTGGTGGAAAAAAAGTTTGGCCTGGCGCTCCAGATCACGGAAGCGCCGGTCGGCTGGGCGGGAATTGACGCCGCCGGCAAGGCTTTGCCGGATGACACGCTGCGGCTCTGCGGGGAATCGCACGCGATTCTCTTCGGCTCCGTGGGTTTGCCGCAACGCGATCCCACGATTCCCAAGGAGCAGCGGCCGGAGCGCGCGGCGCTGCTGCGGCTGCGGAAGGAGTTTGACCTTTTCGCCAATCTGCGCCCGGTGAGGCTGCTGAAGGAGCTTTCCCATGCCTGTCCGCTGCGCGTGGAGCGCCAGGGGAACGGCATTGATATTTTGGTGGTGCGGGAATTGACCGGCGGCCTCTATTTCGGCCAGCCGAAGGTGATCGAGCTGGTGGAGGAAAACGGCCGGCGTTTCCAGCGGTCCATTGACACGATGGTTTACACCTCGGTGGACATCGAGCGGATCGCGCGGGTGGCGTTCCAGGCGGCGCGCCAGCGGCGCAAGAAGGTGACCAGCATCGACAAGGCGAACGTGCTGGAGAACGGCATTCTTTGGCGGGAGGTGGTGACGGCGACGCACAAGGATTTCCCGGACGTCACGCTGGAGCACATGTTTGTGGACAACGGCGCGATGCAACTGGTGTTGCGCCCGGACCAGTTCGACGTGATGGTGTGCGAAAACACGTTTGGCGACATTCTTAGCGACGAGGCGGCGGCCCTGGGCGGATCGCTCGGGATGCTGCCGAGCGCGAGCCTGGGCCGCACCACGGGGGGAGTCACCTTCGGCCTGTGCGAGCCGGCCGGCGGAACCGCCCCGGACATCGCCGGGAAAAACCTGGCCAATCCAATCGCGCAGATCCTATCGGCCGCCATGATGCTGCGCCACTGCCTGGACCTGCCAGCGGCGGCGGACGCCATTGACGCTGCCGTGGCCGCGGCCATTGCGAGCGGTTTTCGCACCGGGGACATCGCCGCGCCGGGGGAGACAGGGACAACGCGAACCGGGTGCTCCGGGATGGGTGACGCGATCGCGGCGCGGGTTTAAGCGGGATCCGGTGGTCCCGGTGGCGGGCGCGCGGCGCGCGGCTTTTGCGGCTTGCTTGGAACTGTCAAAGCAGTCAGTCTTGGCGTGCCAAACCGGAAAAGCCTATGTCCATCGAAGCCGCCCTCGAGGAGTTTCCCAAGGAAATTGAGCTTAGGTCGGGATTAACCTGCGTTCTCCGCGTGCTGGAGGCGGCGGACGAGTTGCCATTGCACGAGTTCTTCTCGTCCTTGCCGCCGCCAGAGCTCCTCTTTCTCAAACATCATGTCACGGACCCGGCGGTGCTCCGGGATTGGTGCGCCAATATTGATTTGGACCGCAATTTTCCGTTGTTGGCGATGGCCAACGGGCGGTTATTGGGTATCGCCACCTTGCACCAGCAACTGGGCGGCTGGAAGCGGCACATTGGGCGGGTGAGTGTGCTGGTGCATCCTGCCTATCGCCAGCGGGGCCTGGCGCGCCGCCTGGTGCTGGAGCTTATCGACGCGGCCAGGCAGGACGGGTTGGAAAAAGTGGAGGCGGAATTCATTGGCAAACAAGAGGGAGCGATCAAAATGTTCGGCCTGCTGGGCTTTGGCACGCTGATGCGGCTCCCTGACTATGTCCGGGACATGCAGGCGGTGCGGCATGACTACGTGCTGATGGGGTTGGATCTCGCAACGGACGAGGAGTACGCCGGGATGGGGTGAACCGGCGAGCCGCCGGCCAGAGGCAATGAAACCCGAGGAGTGCCCCAATTGTGGCGCGGAGATTCCGGAGCGCGCGCGCGCCTGTCCGGAATGCGGCTCTTGCGAGGAGACGGGCTGGTCCGACCGCGCGCACACCGAGCGGCTGGGCTTGCCGGACGAGGAGTTTGATTACAACCGGTTCGTCCGCGAGGAGTTTGGCGAGCGCAAGCCGGCTGGCCCGCGCTGGTGGGTGGCGGTCGTCGCGGCTTTGTTGCTGGGGCTTTTGGCCTGGCGGTTCATTCACTAAAGCCGTGACCGCGCCCCGTTTTTTTTCCCGAACATGGCTGGCCGCCTGGCTCTGCCTGTCCGTGGTCATGGCGGCGAGGGGACTGGATTCCCGCAAATATCTGCTCGAGTACATCCCCGGGGAGAGCGACTCGACCAGCGGTCTTCCCAATGACTCGGTGCGCGCCATAGCGCAGGACAAGGCCGGCTGGCTCTGGATCGGAACCGACGCCGGGCTGGCGCGTTTCGACGGCTTTAATTTCAAGATTTTTAACTCCTCGAACACTCCCCCCATCCAGGTAAACCGGATCGACACTCTGTACGGGGCGAGGGATGGCAGCCTGTGGATTGGCGCGTATGGCATGCTTGTCCAGCACCGGGACGGGGTTTTCACCCGGGTCGATCTGCCACCGCCCCTGAGTCACCATTTCATGACCACGTTTTGCGAGGATGCCGCGGGGCGGCTGTGGGTCGGGGCCTACACCAATGTGTTCATTCTCGACAAGGAACGCCGCATCCAGCCGGTTCCCGACTGGCCACCGGCGATGGAGCCGGTACGCTCGATTTGCAAGGACGTGGACGGGAGCATGTGGATCGGCACGCCCGGCAACGGCGTGGCCAATTTGCGTCAAGGCGGCGTTGTCTGGTACCCGCCCGGAGAGAATGGATTCGGCACGAACGTTTGCGGCGTGTTGAGTGATCCGTCCGGCGGGGTGCACGTTGCCGAGCGGTCCGGGGATTTTTACCGGATCAAGGACGGCAGAGTGACGCTGGCTGGCTCGACCCGGCCATTATTTTCGGGATCCATCGAGACCATTGTGCTCGACAGGAGCGGTGTGCTTTGGGTGGGAACGACCGGCCGCCTGTTTCGTTTCAAGGACGGCGAGCAGATTCCGCCGCGGGAAAACATAGTGTATCCAAATGACACGGTGAACGCCCTCTTCGAGGACCGCGAGGGATCCATTTGGGTGGGCGGGCAGCGCACGGGGCTTCACAGCTTGAAAGATAGCAATGTGGCGCTGCTGGACCTGCATTTTTTGCCGGGCGCGGCCTATGTCCGTTGTCTGATGCAGGCCCGCGACGGCTCCCTTTGGTTCGGTTCGGACAATGGCGTCGGCCGGTTTCAAAACGGCCGGGTGACCCGCGTGCCCGGACTTGAGCAACTGGCGGAAAAACAAGTGATGACCCTCGCCCAATCCGCGAACGGAATCGTCTGGATTGGCACGGGCGGCGGCGGCTTGTCCACCTTCGATGGCAAGGATATGAACCCTTTCATTTTGGCGAAGGGCTCGTCCTCGTTTGACATTCGCTCGATTTTGGAAGCCAGGGATGGATCGATGTGGATCGGCACCCGGTCGAACGGCCTTTATCAAATCCGGACGGGGGCCGGTTTTGCGCGCACCAATTACTATGACATTGGCACGAACGAGGTGCGCTATCTGCACGAGGACCGCTCGGGGACGTTGTGGCTCGCCTGCCACGCCGGCGGCTTGCGAAAGCTGGTCAAGCGATCGCCGGAGGAACTCGGAAAAATCGAGGACCCGCTGCAATGGAATCCTGATTTCGCCGAGTTTCAAGGCCGCTCGATTCACGAGGATTCGGAGGGAACCCTCTGGTTTGGCGGGCACAAAAGCGGTCTGCTCCGGTTGCGGGGAACGAACTGGGCCTATTACCCGCTGGCCAGCGGCTTTCCGGATCGGACCGTGCATGAAATCCTGGAGGACCGGCAGGGCAACCTTTGGCTCAGCTCGGACCAGACCATCGTGTCCGTCAAGAAGGAGGATTTGGAAAAATACGCTCGCAAGCAGCTGGATCGCATTCCTTTCGTTGACTTGACCCAGGTTTCCGCGGTGCGCTTTGGTGGTTGCAATGGCGGTTCCCAGGCGCCCGGTTGTCAAGGGTTGGGCGGGCGCCTTTGGTTTGCCTCGCGCAAGGGCCCGGTGATGGTGGATGCCGATCATTGGCGGAGCGATTTTCCCACCCCGATCGCCCTGATCGAGGAGGCGGTTATGGACCGCAAGACGAACTCCGCCACCAAGTCCATGGTCTTTCCGCCCGGCAACGGCGGGGCGTTGTTTCGCTACACGGCGTTTGGTTCCGTGGATCCCGCCAAGATTCGATTCCAGCATCAATTGGAGGGCGTTGATTCGGGCTGGACGGACTCTGACACCAGCCGGAGCGTTCCGTACCCGCGCATCCCGCCGGGCGACTACCGGTTTCGTGTGCGCGCGGCCGGCCAGCCGGGAGAATGGGGTGACGAGGCGGTGTTTGCCTTCCGGTTGTTGCCACACTTTTGGCAAAGGTGGCAGTTCAAGACGGCGTGCGGAGTGGCGGCGGTGGCGGCGGTCGCTTATATCATCTGGTTGCGCTGGCGCATTCTGCGCCGCGAAATGCAGTTGCGCCAGGAGACCGCCGTGGAGCAGGAGCGCTCGCGGATCGCCCGGGACATTCATGACGATCTCGGCGCCCGGGCGACCCAGATTTCCATCCTGAGCTCGATGTCCCCCAACAATCCAGCCTTTCCGGCGAACGCCCGGGCGGATCTGGGCC
>CAZMLP010001122.1:0-1828 GCA_964566745.1 uncultured Verrucomicrobiota bacterium
CAAGTTTGGCCCGAATGGCCAATAATGCCGGGACGCTGGCGGCGGGAGCGTCCTGTTTGAAATCCGCGATGGCTTTGTCCGTCAAGGAACCGATTTCCGCGCCATTGGGAACCCGCGCCCACGTCGTGTCGATGCCGTCGAACAAGTCCTTTGTGGCAGGCTCGCCGCCCAGGATTGTGAATGTCTGCGGATTCGGCCCGCCTCCGCCGCGCCCGCCAAAATTGCCAAAGCCCTGCGTGATGTGCATCGCGCGGCTGCGACCCGCAATCGCGCCAAATGATTCGCCGGTCACCGGATCATCACCGCCGATGTCCACGGTCACCGTCGGCCCGCTGAGCAGTCCACCACCGCGACCGCCCCCGCCGCCGTTCCAGGCCACTCGCTTCGGTTGCCACACCGTCAAACCCTGCGCCAATTGTTCGGGGTACGCCTTTGGATCACCCGCCAGCTTGAAGGCCTCCACTCCAAGAATGCCCGAGGCAGTGTGGTGCCCGTGCCCCCCGCTGCCCGGTGGAATCGGAAAGCGCGTCACCACCACGTCCGGCCGGTATTGCCGGATCACCCGGACCACGTCCGCAAGCACTTGGTCGCGATCCCAAAGTTTCAGAGTTTCCTCGGGCGTTTTGGAGAAACCAAAGTCAATGGCGCGAGTGAAGAATTGCCGTCCCCCATCCAAGCGACGCGCCGCGAGTAATTCCTGGGTGCGGGCCACGCCAAGTTTCTCATCGAACTCCGGGCCAATCTCATTCTGGCCGCCATCGCCTCGAGTCAGCGAGAGATAGGCCGTGCGATAGCCGCGTCCGCGCGCGAAATAGGTAATCAGCGAGGTGTTCTCATCGTCGGGATGAGCCGCGACATGCAGAATCGTCGCCACCGTGTTGAAACTTCGCAGTTCCTGAAGAATCGCCACCGGGGAAGCCGGAACGGTCTCCGTCGCGCGGGCGCACACCAAGGCAAACGCCAGGGAAACACCGAGGGCGCAGCCTGCTTTCAGGCAATTTGCGGGCATTTGGCGAGTGGATTCGCCAGCGTCACTTCTTTACCGTGAACGGCACGGAATATTCCGCGTTCTCCCAGGAAAGTTTGATCACGCCCCCACCTGCGGGATTTTTTGCCACCGCCATGGTAAATTGATCTACCGTCGAGGCGGTCGCGGCCTTGCTCAGGTCCACGCGGGCGAGGTCGTTCTTCTCGTCCACCGGCACGCCCCATTGGCCAATCTTCTTGCTGATGGCCAGCTTGGACGCGCCCGACTCCTCCGGAACCATGTAAAGAGTGTACGCGCCCGCCGGAAGGTCGAACCCGCCAAGCGTGATCGGCTGTTGGGTGATCAACAAGGTCGCCTCGTCCGAGCCCATGCGCCACGCCTTTCCGTAGGGGACCAAACCGCCCCAAATCTTTCGCACCTCGCCGGTCTTGGGAGCTTTGGTGTACGGGCGTCCGTAGGTGATCGTCACGCGGTTGCCATCAACCACCGCGCTGGTGGTTTCATGGGGGCTGTTGCCGCCCGTGGAGTTGGCTTTGGCGGTTTGCTGCGCGTTAAGGGACAACCCGGTGGCGACAAACGCCACCAAGGCAATCGTGGAAAGGAGTTTCTTCATGGTATCGAGGTTTTTCTGGTTTACCGGCTCTTTTGTAATCAAATCGCTCAATCAAGGCAAGGCACGATCACGACACCAGTTCGTAACGGCCACGCGGTTTCTAGTATGACCGCCCGGATCGCCGGGAGGTTTCACTATTTCAGCTTTCCAGGAAATTTGATAATCAAGAGCTGCTGGCCAAGGCAAAATAGCCAATCCCCCTTTTTCCGACGGGTCTTGACACTTTT
>CAZMLP010001123.1:0-1710 GCA_964566745.1 uncultured Verrucomicrobiota bacterium
CCCGGCCAGATGCTCGAACTGGACGGCGGGGACACGACCGGCTTCCTTTTGCGGCCCTATTACGCCTCGAACTGGACCGAGTACGCGTTCACGCCGAAATACCCGCTGAACAACCGGCTCGAAGTCCGGGTCATGAACGATGACACCGTATTGCTGGAGCAGGGGAGGACGAACACCGGTTACTTCATGTTCGGCTTCGAGGTTGCGGCGGGCCTGGGCTTGATGGCGACCGCGCTCCGGGTGTTCACCAAGCTCGGCACTCCCTCGCCCGACCTGTGAGCGTTGAGTTCATCTCCGGCAAGCCTGGCGGCGGCAAGAGCCTCTCGGCGTTGCGCCTCATCAGCCGCGTGCTTCAGCGCACCAACATGTGCGTGGTCACCAACCTGGCCATCAAACCCGGGGAGTTGAACGCGTGGCTCCAGCAAACTTACCCGGAGGCGACGATCAACCTCCATGAACGGCTCCGGCTTTTGAACGAGACCGAGACCGGCCAGTTTTGGCTCTACCGCTCGTGCCGGATCATCGAGGACCAGCACGGGCGCCGGGCCGAGTGGGTGCAACTGGCGGCGGTGAGCGAGGAGGAGCAGAAGGCGGGCAAACACATCGACTACAGCTCCTGCAACGGCCTTCCGCCCGTGCTCTACGTGATCGACGAGATCCACAACTACTTCAACGCCCGCGAGTGGATGAAGACCGGCAAAGAGGCGTTGTTCTACCTGAGCCAGCACCGCAAGCTTGGTGACGACGTGATCTGCATCACGCAAAGCATTAACAACGTGGACAAGCAGTTCCGGTCGGTCGCGCAGAGCTTCACCTACGTGACCAACCTGCGGAAAACGAAGTTTTTGAAACTGTTCACGCTGCCGCCGCTGTTCGTGGCCAACACCTATCTGCATCCGGCGACCGGGGCGGCGGGAGAAACCGCGATGGAAGTCCACACCTTCACGCTCGATTTGAAGGGCCTGGCGGCCTGCTACGACACGGCGGCGGGCGTCGGAATCCGGGGGACGCTGGCGGACACGAACGAGAAACCCCGCGGGCTGCCGTGGTGGCTGTTCGCCGTTGTGCCGGTGCTGATCATCGGCTTCGTTTGGTACATGCCGAACATGATCGGCGGCGTGGTGGGCCACGTCACCAACGTCAAGGTGCCGAACCAGCCGAAGCTGGTTGGGATCCCAAATCCGGCGACACCGGCAACCAACGCCGTCGCCCTGGCACCGGTTACCCCGCGACCGGTGTCAGAACCCTTCCCGCCCGGAAACGTCGCCCTGGGGCCAAATGCGAGCGCGCGCACGGCCCCGCAAGAAGAGGTCTGGTTGTCCGGCCTGATCCGGCAAGGCAATCAAATCAAGGTCTGGCTCAGCGATGGCCGGACCTACACCAGTCACGACAAGGAACTGACGTTCATCGGCCCGAACTTCGTGGTGATCAACCAGGTGGTTTATCGTTTCCAGGCGCCAAAGATGAACACGAGGAGTGACCGCGAAGAAATTCGCCAAAGTTGGCGATAAAGAATCATCCGTTTGCCGTTCCCGTCTATTCGCACTTCCTTTGGGCTTGGAAACCAAGACTAGCGAAACTTCAATTCTGCTTGAAGCAGAGAAAAGACATTCGAACCATTCATTTGCATTGCGTCAAATTTTGACTGATTGATCGCATCATTTGCCACGCGCAGGGCGTTCGTCACGAGGAATGTCTTGTAGTAATCCG
>CAZMLP010001124.1:0-2730 GCA_964566745.1 uncultured Verrucomicrobiota bacterium
GTTCTCTCCTCATGCGGCATGCCCGAGAAGCCGGTTGAACCGTGGTTTCTCGATTGCCGTGACGGCCGTGGATGTCGCGTTGACGCGATGGTCCCTCGATGTTCTCTGTGGAATTCGCAAGAGGGTGATGCCACCGGCATCGCTGCAATGGATGGTCCAGAGCCTGAAGGCCAAGGGGGAATCCAAAAGCCCGAAGCCGGCCAACCCGGCTCCGCCGGTCGCGCCGAATGCAGGCGGTTGCAGACAGCCAAAGGAGGGACCTCTCCAAACCCGGCGCCGTCTTCACCTGCCAATCCAGGCCAATCCAACCCGATCCAGGCTTCGGCGGAACCAAGACCATCCACCGCCACCGAGCCGTCCGCCCCGAATCCTTTGGCCCAGATGGGTGTGCCGGAGGTGTCGATTCCCTCGGAAAACCAGACCAATCCAAGTGAATCAAGGGTCCTCGCGGGTGGCCAGGCGCCGCATCGCCATTGAGGGAAGTGGCAAAAGTGACGCTTTCACCAGAAGCTCGTTGAAGGTTTGTGTTTTCACGAACCGGAGCGGTCTCGTAAGAGTTCTTGGAGGCCGAAAGGCGGTCGTTTGATGCCTAATTTGGGCTTGGGGCGCAAACCGCGTGGCGCCTCGCGGAAAAATCTGCTGGCGGCGTCCGCTGCCTTTTGTATCGTCGAGGCCCGTTTGGAACGAAATTGTCACCGGCAGGAAGGCTCGTTTGGTGGCGGCGGTCTTTGAACCGCCGGCGCCGCCCGGGAAAGCCGCGCCATCCACCCGCCTCCGCTTGTGACCACTGCACTGAGCTTGCACATGGAACCTAAAGGCGACATCGCATTGATCGGCCTGGCTGTAATGGGCCAGAACCTCATCTTGAACATGAACGACCACGGCTACACCGTCGTGGCGTACAACCGCACCGTCGAGAAGGTGGACGAGTTCCTGGCCAAGGAGGCCAAGGGCACCAACGTTATCGGCGCCCACTCCATTCAGGACATGGTGGCCAAACTCAAGCGGCCGCGCCGCGTCATGCTCATGGTGAAGGCCGGCAAGCCGGTGGACGAGTTCATCGAGCAATTGATTCCCCACCTCGAGGCGGGCGACATCATTATCGACGGCGGCAATTCGCTGTTCGACGACACGAACCGGCGCGTCAAATACCTCGAGGCCAAAGGGCTGCTCTACATCGGCACTGGCGTCTCCGGCGGCGAGGAAGGCGCGCGTCGTGGCCCGAGCATCATGCCCGGCGGCTCTCCAGCGGCCTGGCCGCACGTCAAGCCGATCTTCCAGGCCATTGCCGCGAAAGTGTCCGACGGCACGCCGTGCTGCGACTGGGTGGGCGAGCAGGGTGCCGGCCACTACGTCAAGATGGTCCACAACGGCATCGAGTACGGTGACATGCAGCTAATCTGCGAGGCCTACAATTTGATGAAGACCGGCCTGGGCATGACGCCGGACGAGATGCACCAGGTCTTCAAAACGTGGAACGAGGGCGATCTTGAATCTTATTTGATCGAAATCTCGCGCGACATTCTCGGATTCAAGGACACCGACGGCCAGCCGCTCGTCGAGCGCATCCTCGACACCGCCGGACAAAAGGGCACGGGCAAGTGGACGGTCGTCAACTCGCAGGACATGGGCATTCCCATCACGCTGATCGCCGAGGCGGTTTATGCCCGGTGCGTCAGCGCGCTCAAGGACGAGCGTGTCAAGGCCGCCCGCAAGCTCAAGGGACCGCGCCCCAAGGTTAGCGGCGATCGCGCGAAGTTCGTGGAGGACATCCGCGTGGCGCTCTACGCCTCGAAGATCGTCAGCTACGCGCAGGGCTACATGCTCATGCGCGCGGCCGCGAACGAGTACAAGTGGAACTTGAACTACGGCGGCATCGCCTTGATGTGGCGCGGCGGCTGCATCATCCGCAGCAAGTTCCTGGGCAAGATCAAAGAGGCTTACGACAATAATGCGAAGCTGACGAACCTGCTGCTGGATGATTATTTCCGCGGCGAGATCAAGAAGTGCCAGAAGGGCTGGCGCAATGTTGTCGCGACCGCCGCCAAGAAAGGCATTCCGGTCCCCGCCTTCAGCACCGCGTTGGCGTTCTTCGACAGCTATCGCAGCGCCGTCCTCCCGGCGAACTTGCTCCAGGCGCAACGCGATTACTTCGGCGCCCACACCTACGAGCGCGTGGACAAGCCGCGCGGCGAGTTCTTCCACACGAACTGGACCGGCCGCGGCGGCGTGGTGTCCTCCGGCACCTACAACGCCTGACGCGCGAAGCGCTCGATTTGCTTTCACGGCAAGGGGCGGCCTTTCGAGGGCCGCCCCTTTTTATTTGTCGGGGAAGACGATGGTTCGCGACTGAACGCCGCGCCCAACGAAACAGTCTAATATTGGCGTGACTCGCCCCCATTTTTTCAAGGCTCGGCTCGCTCTTTTTGGCGTGCTGGCGGCGGTTGTCATCGGCTTCGTCGTGTTTGCCGGGAGGGAGCCGCGTTTCGACGGCCGGACCTTGAGCGCGTGGATGGGAGACCTGGACAGCGGCGATGTCGAGATAAGGGCGCTCGCCATGGAGGCGATCCAACAAATCGGCGAGCCGGCCGTCCCGGCGCTGGTGAGCAAGCTTCGTCCGCTTCGCCCGCCCCGCCGCGGCAGGTTTTGGGCATTGCTTTCTAAACTTAGGTATTTCAACAACCGGCAGAAAAATCAGGACAATGGAATCGAAGGGGCGCTCCAAGCCCT
>CAZMLP010001125.1:0-4672 GCA_964566745.1 uncultured Verrucomicrobiota bacterium
GAGCGGCTCATTCCGTTTTACCGGCGCCTGGCCGGGCTGAAATTGCCGCTGCTTGTCCACGTCGGGCAGGAGCGATCCTTCACCCGCGCGGACGACGACTTGTGCGACCCGGCGCGGTTGCGGCTGCCGCTGCGGCTCGGAGTCACGGTCGTCGCCGCGCACATTGCGTCCACCGGCAAGTCCCACGGACAACGCGACACCGACCGCTTGCGCGCGCTGATGCGGGAGTTCCCCAATCTCTACTCGGAGATCTCCTCGCTCACGCAGATCAACAAGCAAGGTTACCTGGGCGAGGCGTTGAGCGAGCCGGAGTTTCAAGGGCGGTTGCTCTATGGCACCGACTTTCCGCTGGTGAACACCGCATTGGTGTCCCCGTGGTATTTTCCGTTGCGCCTCACCACGCGGCAAATGGCGCGCATCGACGCGATTCGCAATCCGTGGGATCGCGACGTCGCGCTCAAGCAGGCGCTCGGCGTGCCATCTGAAATTTTCCTGAAGGCACGGGAAATACTCGCCATCAAACCATGAGCGAGACATTGCAAATGCGCGTTCACGGTGACCGCTCCCTGCCCGTGCTGGTTTATCTGCCAGGTTTGCATGGCGACTGGACGTTGAAGGTCCCCTTTCGCCGCGCCCTCGCCGGTCGCGCCTGTCTGGTGGAATTCATGTATCCGCGCACGTTCGAGTGGTCTCTGGCAGATTATGCGGGCGCCGTTCAAAAAGCGCTGGCCGACGCGGGCATTCACGCCGGCTGGATTCTGGCCGAGTCCTTTGGCTCCCAAATTGCGTGGGCCATACTCGGGACAAAGCAAGATTTTACTCCGCTAGGAATTTTTCTTTTGGGCGGTTTTGCCCGCTATCCGTGGCTGTGGGCGGTGCGGATGGTCCGGTGGTTTGCCAGCCATTTGCCACGCTTTTTGGTGCAAGCGGCATTCCGGGCTTATGCCAGCGCCATGCGTTTTCGCCATCGAGGCGATTCCGAAGCCCTGGCAAGCATTGACGATTTTCTCGCCCGACGGACAAGGGAAGACGCAGCCGCAATGTGGCGACGCCTCGATTTGATTCTCGCGGCGGATTTCGCCCCCGCGGCGCGACACGCGACCATTCCCGTTTGGTATCTTAGCGGGCTGTGGGACTTCGTCGTGCCGTGGCCGCTGGTGCGCGGCTGGTTGCGGCGAGACTGTGCCGCGCTGCGCGCGGACCGCGTAGTCCGGAAGGCCGATCACAACGTGCTCGCGACCGCGCCGGAAACCTCGGCGGAGCAGATTATGAAATGGTTGGAAGCGGAGTTGGCGGTCGGCAATTTACGCGCAGGGCAACAGAACGCTGCTGAAAGAAATGATCGCCCGAATGGAAAGCCAGAAGAAAACAAGTCAAGGACCCGCAAAGCTTCGTCGCCCCGCCTTTTGGCCGGACGCGCCCCCAACCGGCCGAGCCAGCTTTCCGCAACCACCCATTTCCGGGCGCCTACAGCGATTCAATTAAAGCTGTGGCCTTTTTAGGTAGGGACCTCGCGCTGCGAGGTCTACCACCGGAGGCCACAGTTTTTCTTGAACCGCTTTAAGGCGTGCCTTCGGTGATCTTAAGCAGGCTGTTGGAGGGAATATCCCGGGTAATCACCTGTTTGGCGCCGGAGGGCCATAGGATCTCGACTTGGTCGGGCTTGGCCGCGGCGCCGAGACCGAAGTAGAGCGGCAGCACGCTTTGCGCAAGGTAACCGGACTTGCCGTCGTTGGCCTGGGTCCAGACATGCCCGCCCGCGCTGACCTTCACCACCGCGCCCAAGCCGTCGCGGTTCGACTTCGTGCCCGTCAGGCGAATCTTCAGGAAGTGAACCGGCTGCTTTGCCGAGAGATTGCTGATGAGCACCATCGGATAGTCGCAGACCTCGTTGGAGATGATGTCAAGGTCACCGTCGCCATCCACGTCCAGCATCACCGTGGAGCGGGTGCTGGCGGAGCCGCGCACGGTGACCATCCCTTTTTTGTGGTAGCAGAGCGGATCATCCTTGTCCGCGCCGGAGCAATCCAGCGTGAAGAAATCGGTCTCCAAGTGGTTGTTCCGGCGCGGCTCGATGCCCAAAACAAACTCGGCGTTGACAAACTTTTTTCCGCCATCGTTCAGCAGGAAGGTGTTGTTCTGGTAGCGGAAGGGATAGCCCATGCCGGCCGTGACAAACACGTCCTCATAACCGTCCGCATTGACATCACCCACGCTCATGCCCCACGGCCAGTAGGTCTCCGCGCCGATGTCATCCGACACCTCGGCGAACTTGCCGTTGCCTTTGTTCAAATAAAACGCGTTGCCAAAAATGCTGCGTGAAGTGTCGCCCATCACCGTGGCTCCCCACTCGGCTCCACACCACGTGTCGCTTTTTAACCGGTCGAAATCCTGGCGGAAATTGGTCTTCCCCAGCTTGGTCTGGGTTTTGGTCATGTCCGAGTGCATGTCGGTGATGAACAAATCCATCAAGCCGTCCTGGTTGAAGTCGAAGAATTTCACCCCCATCGCCCCCCAAGGGGTTTTGGGAAAATATTGCGCGGTTTTGTCCACAAACCCCTTCCCCCTCTGGTTCTCGAAGTAGTGATTTTGCCCCTGCATGTTCAACACATAAAGGTCGGGATAACCATCACCGTTCAGATCGCAGACGGCGGCGTCCCCGCTCCACGCCTCGTTGACCAGATGCATTTCTTCGGTGACATCCTTGAACTTGCCGCCGCCGAGGTTTTGATAAAGCAGGCTCTTCCGCGCCCGCTCCGGAAACAGGTGGCCAAGGAACGCGTTGGTCATCGCCCGATAGAAGCCTCCGGCGCCGCGCTCGTCCGTGGTGTAAACCCCCACATTCGCCACAAACAAATCGAGCAACCCGTCATTGTTGAAATCGAAAAAGACAGCGCCCGAGGAATGGCCGACAAAGTCCACGCCGGCGGATTTCGAGATGTCCTGAAACTTGCCGCCGCCCAGGTTCTTGAACAGAACGTTGCCCATGCGGACGGTGGTCACAAACAAATCCGGCAACCCGTCGTTGTCCACGTCCGCGAAGGCCGCCGCGACGCAGATCCGGCCGGCCAGCGCCACGCCCGCCTTCGCGGTAATATTCTCAAACTTGCCGTTGCCCAGATTCCGCCAGAGCTCGTTTCCTCCCAATTGATTGACAAAATAAATGTCCGCCAGTCCGTCGCCGTCCACATCCGCCGCCGCCACGCCCGCGCCGTGGTCATAATGCGCGGCCGTCCAAGTTTTTGAGGCGTCATCCACCGCCCGCTCGCGGAAGGTGATTCCACTTTCCTCGCGCCGGTCGGAGAATTGAAAGCCATGGAACGCCCCCAAGCCCTTGGCGCTCTCGAATTGTTTGGCGCCATATTCGGCCAGGTCGTGCGGCGTCTGGGTGTTCTCCTTGGACAATGGCGGCTCCGCTCCCACCAGCGAAAGGAGAAGGATATTCGCAATCACGACATGCAAGGCGACGCGCGTCACCGTGCGCAAAGAGCCTTCCCGCGCAAGTTTGGTCATAGGGTTGTGTGGGAGAATAGGCGCCACGAGGCGGCGCGAGATTGTGCGTAATTGCCAATTTAAAGACACCATTGCGCGTCGCTCAATTCTGCCAACGCCCTGATTATGGGCAAGCGGAGGCCAATTTCAAGCCAGTGCCAGCCGGTCAAACCCTTCCTCGATAAAGGTCGCGTGCTGCACCCGGGCCAGTTGCGCGTAAAGACCATCTTTCGCCAACAGCTCCTCGTGCGTGCCGCGCTCGGCAATCTGCCCGCCGCGCAACACAAGAATCTGGTCCGCGTGCCGGATCGTGCTCAAGCGGTGGGCGATGACAAAGCTGGTGCGATTGGTCATCAAATGGTTCAACGCCTCCTGGATCAAACGCTCCGTTGCCGTGTCCACACTAGCCGTCGCCTCGTCCAGGATGAGAATGGGCGCGTTCTTGAGCAACGCGCGGGCGATGCTCACTCGTTGCTTCTCGCCCACACTCAACTTCACGCCGCGCTCGCCCACCCGCGAGTCATACCCCTCGGGCAAACGGGCAATGAACTCGTGGCAATTCGCCGCCTTGGCCGCGGCGATCATCTCCTCCCCGGTCGCGTCGAGGCGGCCATAGAGAATATTTTCCCGCACCGTGCCATTGAACAAAAAGGGTTCCTGGCTGACGACGCTGATTTGCGCGCGCAACGATTCGAGGGTTACCCCGCTGATGTCCTGGCCGTCGATGGTCACCCGGCCGGAGCCCACCTCATAGAAGCCGGCGAGCAGGTTTACCAAGGTCGATTTGCCCGCGCCGGTGGGACCGACCAAAGCGATCATTTGGCCCGGCCGGGCGTGCAACGAGATGTTGCGCAACACCACACGGTCCGCCTCGTAGCCGAACCCCGCGTTCTCGTAAACCACCTCGCCACGCACTGGAGTCCGCAACGGAACCAGTCCCGCGGCATCTTTCCGCTCCTCGGTCGTGTCCAGAATGTCGAACACCCGCTCGCCGGCGGCCCTTGCCGCTTGAAGCATTTGGTTCAGCCCGTGCAGCTTGGCCACCGGGTCATAAAACAAACCGAGGTAAAACAGAAAGCCAATCAAGCCGCCCAGCGGGAGCGTCCCCGCCAACACCTGCCGACGCCCCATCCAGAGGACGAGCACCGTGCCCAGCGAGGTGAGGAACGTCATCGCCGGG
>CAZMLP010001126.1:0-2352 GCA_964566745.1 uncultured Verrucomicrobiota bacterium
TCCATGGACGCGGCGCGGATCGATAGGGGTGAATCGCCCGGATTTTATCGGCCCTTCTGTCGCGTCCCTCGCACAGACCGTCAAAGATCCAACGTCACCCGGTAGAACCCCGCGGAAGGCGTGGCAGGCACGGCAATCAAACTCGTCCCCCCGTCACCCGTGACGGTCAAAATGGTTTGCCACGCGACGCCGGGAGACAGGTCTGGCGTAAATTGGACCCGGTAGATGCGGTTGGTCATGGTGGCGAAGCTGAATCGAAACTCGTTGGCATTTTTTCCCGGTTGGGCCAGCAAAGGCGCGCCCGGCGGATAGACAACGGTGGTTTCCACCAGGCCGCTGGAGCCGTTATAGGGTCCGGTGATTACCCGCGCGCGCGCCCGTACGATGCCGGACGGCGGCAATTTCAGGCCGGCCAGTTCCCATCCACCCGGAATTCGCGCTGGCAATCCCAACGCCCTCCAAGTGGCGCCACCATCCTGGGAAAGTTCGAAACGCGCGTATTGCGCCTCGGGCGCCGATCCGCCGCGGAGCCAGCGAATCCGGGTGGTGTCGGGCACGGAAAGGTCTTGCGTGGCGGGATCGTTCCAATATCGCTCCAGAGCCTCGTAGTCGTGTCCCATATTCCCCGGTGGCAACGCCCACCAAGCCAGCACTTTGCCATCCGCCTGGAGCGTGGCGCCAAGCACCGCCGTCCGAACGGCCAGAACCGAAACGCCACCTCCACCGCCCAAACCTGACGCGTAATCCGGCCAACCGGCGAGCACAAATGTCTCGTCCAACGAGCCATCGCCATTCAATCGAAAAACCTGCTCCCCAATTCCTCTGACCGAAATAAACCCTGCACTGGCCAGTAGAATTTTCCCATCCGCTTGGAGAGTGATGCTCAAGCAAGTCCCCAATTCCTGCGTCACAACGAAACCCGGGTCGCGCGTACCGTCAGGATTCAGCCGGGTGAGGGTGGGATTGGAAGAGGAGACAACCAGGATTTTACCATCGGCCTGCACAGTGACGCCGTAAACCGCACCGACCGCACCGGCTTGAAAAGAGTCATCCCAGTCGCCATCCGGGTTTAGGCGGAAGAGTGACGAGCCGGCGACGAGAATCTTTCCGTCCAGTTGAAGGGCCAGGCATTTGACTGGATCGAGGAATGGGATGAATGTCGAGTCGCGCGAGCCATCCGCATTCAGCCGCAAAAGTCCGATCGGACGGAATGTCCCCGGTAGCGGTGAGAATTCCCCGGCCAGGAGCATCTTTCCATCCGTCTGGATGGCGACGGCATTCAACTCCTTCACCGCCCCGGACAATCCTGGCAGACGGGAGAGTGTGGTTCCATCTTTGTCCAGAAGGGTCGTCCCGTCCGCGTTGTCCAGAGGACTCGCCCCGTCCACAACCAGTTTGCCATCCTCCCGTGTCGTCACCAGCTTCCCGAACATTCTGGCGTCCGGGGCAAAATCCGGGTCCACGGTCCCGTTCGTCCCGACTCGTGCGACGCCCGCGCCCGTTAAGAACCAGGGACTAATGTGGCCAACGGCGACAATCTTGCCATCCGGCTGGATGGCCACGGAAGAGACCCGCGCACTATTTAAAAAAGCGCCGGGGTAAGTGCTCGATACTCCGGAGAAATTGAAGGACCAATCCCGGTCACCCGGCGCGGCATCGGCGTGGAAATGACACTGGAGGAACGCCAGCGTTACTGCGGAAAGGATGCGCGGTTGCCGAAGCATCGCGGTGAGAAACAGGTGACGAGGCGAAAACACCCTTGTTTTCATGCCATAAAAAATCCGCATATTCCATGCCAGAAAAGGCCTTTGTCTTTATCGACACTTCTCCAAAAACGGCACATTCCACGACTCTCTGCGAACACCCGTGGAATTGATGTTTTCAAAAATCGAGACCCAATAAAGGGTTTCGGCGCCCAGCCTATAAGCTTGGCAATCATTTTGGTCCAGACATCGCTTCGCGTTGGAGCGACAGCCGAATTTGCTCGGATTTGGCCGTGTAAACCGTATTTTGACCGGGTGCGGATTGCCGTCGCCACGTGGAGCCAGCGTGTCACCGGAGGCATCGAGACGTATTTGGGGCAACTGCTCCCCGCGCTTCGATCCCGGGGACACGACGTCGCGCTCTGGAGCGAGGCCGATGAGCCAGCGGGCCGCGCGCGCATCACGCTTCCGCCAGAAACGCCCGCGTGGTGTGTTTCCTTGATTGGCCACGCCTCCGCGCTTGGGCAGTTGTGCCTGTGGCATCCGGATGTGATTTACACCCACGGCCTGCACTCGCCACACACAGAGCGCCAAATGCAAGCCCTCGCGCCCGTCGTCTTTTTTGCCCACGCCTTCCACGGCACTTGCG
>CAZMLP010001127.1:0-7968 GCA_964566745.1 uncultured Verrucomicrobiota bacterium
ATTCTGGAGCCTGACCGCGCAACGGCTGATCGTGGACAATCAAAAGAAGGACGCCGTGCCATTTCTGAAAAAGCGCGTGGCTTCCGCGGCGGGTGGGACCGGCGCCATTCACGCCCTCTGGGCGCTTGAGGGACTGGGCGCGCTGGACAAAGAGACGCACCAGAATGCCTTGCTCGCCAAGGACGCCGCGCTCCGCCGCAACGCAATCCGCGCGCTGCCCGCCAATGAGGTTGGCCGCCAGTTATTCTTCAGCAGCCCGGTGATCCAGGATCCCGACCTCCTTACCCGCGAGGCGGCGTTTGTGAAGCTTGCCCAGTTTCCCACCATTCCCGAAATCCAGACCGTGGTCGGCCAGCTTCCACGCGTTGCCGCCAACACCGACGACGTGTTTTTGAACGACGCGCTCACTTTGCTGGGCCGGATCCATAAAGTGACCGGGATGGGGACGGATGAGGTAAAGGTGGCCGCGGGTGATCCCAAACGCGGCGAGGATCTGTTCTACCACAGCCCAATCGCCGCGTGCGCCTCATGCCACACCGCGAAGGGCAAAGGAGGCGATGTCGGCCCCATTCTGGATGGCATCGCCATCCGCGCCGACAAAGCCTACATTGTCGAAAGCCTGATGGATCCCAATGCCAAACTCGCGAAAGGATTCGAAAACTTGCCTATTTCCCCGATGCCGCCGCTGGGAGTCTTGCTCAGGGAGCAAGAACTGGCCGATATCCTCGCGTTTCTCGACACCCTGCGAACACCACCCAAAGACGGAAATACTGTGCCGGTGAAGAAGCCGGGCCTCTATGAATAGCAGCAACCAAACGTCATTCACTTCTTTCCCCGCCGTGAAGACCCCCTTCCCGAACCCGCCGCTGTCGCGGTCTCCTCTCATCGCGGCTATTGCGGCCTTTTTCGCGATCGCGTCATTTCAATTGGCCAGTGCCAGCGAGGCCGGCGCCGTTTCCAACATCGGCCTGAGGCTGGTGGCCGAGGGATTCAGCGCGCCGATCGGGCTGGCGGCGATTCCTGGCGGCAAGGGAAGCCTGCTCGTCGCGGATCAACGCGGCCTCATTTACCACATTGATGGTGACGGGAAAAAAGCCGGGCAGCCATTCCTGGACTTGCGGGAAAAGATCACCGCCGTGGGACAAGGAATGGAAGAGCGTGGACTGCTCGGCTTGGCGCTGCATCCGAAGTTTAAATCCAATCGCAAGTTCTACGTGGTCTATAGCGCGCCGCGCCGCGCCAGCGCCCCCGCCGAGTGGGATCACACGGAACGGCTGAGCGAATTCAAGACGCGCGGTGATGGCTTTGCCACCGCCGATCCCGGATCGGAGCGGGTGCTGCTCGACATCGACGAGCCGGATTGGAACCACAACAGCGGCCGGATTGCATTCGGGCCGGATGGCTACTTGTACTGGACGGTCGGTGACGGGGGAGCGTTCAACGACGTCGGCGACGTGGCTCGCGGACGCGGGCATCCGCCGGAGGGTAATGGCCAGAAGCTTGACACCTTCCTGGGCAAAGTGCTGCGCCTGGATGTGGATCATGGAACTCCCTATGGCATCCCCAAGGATAACCCGTTTGTGAAAAGCAAGCACGGTTTCCCGGAAATCTTTGCCTATGGCTTCAGAAATCCATGGGGCATTTCATTCGATCGCGGGGGCAAACACGACCTGATTGTCGCCGACGTCGGCCAGGATCGCTGGGAGGAAATCAATGTGGTTGTTAACGGGGGCAATTACGGCTGGCGCTTGCGCGAGGGTTTTGAAGGGTTCGATCCCAAAGATCCGCTTCATGCCCCAACGAATTCGGCCACGGCGGGAGCCGACGGCAAGCCGTTCGTGGATCCGGTTTTCACCTACAAGACGTTGCGCGGTCGCGGGACCGACCCGGAATCCTATGGCGTCACGGTTACGGGCGGTTACGTGTATCGCGGCAAGGCCTTCCCCGCCTTGAGAGGCAAATACATCTTCGCCGACTGGTCGCGGAGCATGGCCCTGCCAGACGGCACCTTGCTGGCGGCCACGATTCCCAATAAATCTCGGGGACGCTGGACGGTTCAGCCGCTGGGCTTGAAGGATTTTCCGAACGGCCGCATCAAATCCTTTATTTGGGCGTTGGGTGAGGACGACGAAGGCGAACTCTACGTGCTCGCCAACGGAATCAATTCCGCCGCGAACGGTCGCGGCAAAGTCTTCAAACTTGTTCCACAGTAAGCATAAGCACATGAGACTGATTTTCCATCTGGCGTTCTTGAGTTTCTGCGTCGCCAGCGCGACTGCGGCCAGCGACTTTTCATTGGACTCTGAAGGATATATTCGCAATTGGCTAATCCTCGCGCCCATCGGGCTTCACGAGGGCGAATCTGGCGGCGACGCGGTCTTCCGGGAACAGATTAAGGGCGAAGCCAGCTTGCGGCCCGTGGCGGGTGAAAAAGTCAAGATTGGCGCAAAGGAATTGACCTGGCAGAGCCTCGCCGCCCCGACGAATTACTTCGACTTTAACGCCACTTTGAAAAGCGTGAACGACCATGCGGCAGGTTACGCCGTCACTTACATCGAATGCGACGCCGACATCCCGGATGTGATCATGGCGGTGGCCAGCAACGACGAGGGTCGCATCTACTTTAATGGGGTGGATATCTACGCTTTCAACGAGGCGCGCACGCTGATGCTGGACGCGGACAAAGGCAAAGTCACATTGAAAAGAGGTGTCAATGTGGTTGTCTTTAAAGTCATCAATGAACTAAACAGCTGGCAGGGAGCGATGCGACTGTTGGACAAATCCGGCGCTCCTTTAAAGGGTGTAAAAATCAAAATTGGCCCAGGAACACCCCCAATCAAATGAGGCCAAGCCGATACTCGCCGCCGCGTTGATCGCGCCCAATCTTGATGGTCGGCGGACGCCCTTTGGCAGGCGCAGCCGGACACCGGACGGGGTGTTTGCCGACGCCAACGCCCACCCCGCCGAAGCTACAGCGACCAATCCGACTGCGCGTCCGTGCTTCGGCGGCTTTGGCCATTACAACGGGCCTCGCGTGTCGAATCGCTTCAGCCCATGCGCGAGCATATCCACACCGTCGCCGGCCGCTACCACGGCAAAGATCAAGTCCTGCGATGCGGTCAACAAGGCGATTGCCGACGGCCCCGGTGCAAAGTTTTCGGCATTGACGAGTGCGGCGGCTCCGTTGCGGTCGGTCGTGCCGAGCCTTCCGTGTTGTCCAGTCTCGGAATCCTCGGCGCAAAATAGGCCGGTTGATTTCGGGCGATAAAAAAAACTCGGCTTTTCACATCATCAAATGCTGTCGTTCGACGTTAGGAAGCCCCAGGCCGCGCTTGCCCCTCCCGTACTTGTGACTGGGGAACCACGAAGTAGCCGCGCGGTTTAGGCGAACCCTTCAGGCTGAGGGCATTTTGGCACTGGAATTGGTTCTTCGCTGTTATCGGTGGAATTCGAAAAAGGGTGGTTTGCCATCGGGATAAGATCGCCCCGTCGGCGTGTATCGTCTTTTGGGGAGCGCGGGTGCCTGTTGGCCGTCCGCACTCTCCAAAACGACGGCCGCTCGCGCCGGTCAACCTTTGCCTAGCCGTCGCTGGACACCCGGCCATTATTGCCCCCTTGCCCCGACGAAACCGTTGATTTTACGGCCTGTTTCGCTGGTGGCATGTCCGGTGCTTCGGGGCTATGCGGATATTTGGGCCATGATAAACGCGTTGTTCGAGACACCAAACTATTTGGCGGCGAAAAAGCTGCTGGACGCCACCGTGCTCCGGCACGAGGCAATCTCCAGCAATCTCGCGAACCTGGAGACTCCGAATTACAAGCGGATTGACCTGGCTCCGACATTTAACACCGAGTTGAAGCAGGCCATCTCCAGCCGCGATGCCAACACCATCCGCTCGGTGCATCCCCAATTGCAGGTGGATTCGACGGCGGTGGCCCAAAACAAGGATGGCAACACGGTCCAACTGGAAAACGAGTTGGTGCAGATGAACCAAAACACCGTGGAGCATGCCATGGAGACCCAATTGATCAGCGGCAACCTGCTAAAGCTTCGTCTCGCGATCACCGGCCACTAAACCGCTCCTGCTTATGATTTCCATTCTTCCTGGCGTTAGAAGCACCACTGCCGCGCTGCACGCGGAAGGGGTTCGCATGGAGGTGATTTCCCAGAACATCGCGAATGCGAACGTCACGCGTGGCCTGGACGGAAAACCGTATCAACGCCAACAGGTTGCGTTTGAAACGGTACTCGACCAAACCGCTGGTTCCGCAGCCACAGGCGAGCAGCCCCAATTGGTGCGCGTCGCCAAGGTCCAGTCGGACCACCGGCCGCCCCGCCTGATTTACAATCCCGGCCATCCGGACGCCAACGCCGCCGGGATGGTGGCCACCCCGGACATCAACATTCACGAGGAAATGGCGGACCTGATTGTCGCCTCCCGCAGCTTTGAAGCCAACCTCGCGGCGGTTAAAAACGCGCGCACGCTGGCCATGCAAACCTTGGCCATCGGCAAACATTGAATCCATTTCACCCGTGAAACTCGCCTCCGCCTTGATGAAATCGCAGTTGGGCCTGCTCCTCGGTGTCGCCCTGGTCGCCGCAGCGTCGGGAGGCATGGTTGGCGCCGCAATCTGCTCCGCCAGACCGGGTTACAGTCTCCTTTACGACAAACTCGACAATGCCCGAACGGTGGAAGCCTTCAGCCTGCTGACCGAGGCTCAAGTCCCCTGCAAGACGATTGAGGGATTGATTTACGTTCCCAAGAAGCAAGCGCGCAGCCTCCGGATGCAATTGGAGGCTCTTCTCTCGGAGAAACTGCGCATGGAAGTTATCAGCCGGAACATTGCGAACTCCGAGGTTTCTCATGGGCCGGATGGCCGGCCTTATCAGCGCGAGCAGGTGGTGTTCAAAACCAAAGTGGAGCGAGTCAACGGAGAGTCCCAGTTGGTTCGCGTGGCCACGATTGAAACGGATCATCGCGCGCCCCGCATGATCTTCAATCCCGGTCATCCGGACGCGGGCCGCGACGGCATGGTCGCCATGCCAAACATTGATATTCACGAGGAAATGGCGAACTTTCTAGTGGCCGCCCGAACTTATGAGGCCCGCCTCGCCGGTTTGAAAAGCACCGCCAGGACTCTCGCCAACCACTAACCGATTTCGCGCCGTGAATCCCATTTCCAGTCTTTACACCGCCGCGCTGCCGCAGTTTCAACGGGTGGCGCAACCGGCGACGGACATGGACGCGGCGGCCAGGATTTCCGCCACGGAATTGCAGGGGCTTTCCCCGACCGGCGCGACGGGCGGCCCAGTCGAGACCAGCGGCTCGTTCGGCAACGTGCTGGGCCAGTTCTTGAACGACGTGAACGCCAAGCAGGCCGCCGCCGGCGACGCGGTCAACGGCGTTCTCAGCGGGCAGAACGTTCCGCTGCACCAGGCAATGGTGGCGATGGAGGAGGCCAGCGTCTCGTTCCAGATGATGGTCGAGGTGCGCAACAAACTGCTGGACTCCTATCAAGAGCTGATGCGGATGCAAGTTTGACGGTGATCGTTAGTGGCATTTGGACGTATTGAATCGATGAATCAACAAATTCTTCAACTGGGCAAACAGCTCGGGGCCATTTGGAAGCAACTGGGCCTGAACCAGCGCATCAGTGTGGTGCTGGCTGCCGCGGCGGTGTTTGGCGGATTGATCAGCCTCGCGGTGTGGTCGGGACGCGTCGATTACACCTTGCTGTATGGCAAACTAGACGATGCCGAGGCCTCGCGCGTTATTGCCGCGTTGAACGACGCCAAGGTTCCCTACAAGGCAAGTTCCGGCTCCATCTACGTGCCCAAGGACCAGGTTTACACGATGCGGATGCAATTGGCCGGTCGCGGCATTCCGCGCGGGGACGGGGTCGGTTTCGAGATTTTTGACAAGCCGAACTTCGGCATCTCGGACTTCGTCCAACGCGCCAACTACGTCCGGGCGGTGCAAGGCGAGCTGGCCCGCACCATCAGCCAGTTGGATCAAATCGAGGCCGCGCGGGTGATGATTGTCATGCCCGAGAACCGGCTGCTTGTGGACAGCCAAAAACATCCCACCGCCTCCATTTTCGTGCGTGTCAAGGGCAACGGCCAGCTTCCGCCACAATCAGTCAACTCGATTCGTTTTCTTGTCGCGAACGCCGTTGAGGGTCTCAAGGCGAACAACGTCTCGGTGGTGGACAACCTCGGCAACGTTCTTTCCGAAAACACTGACACGGACTCGATCGCCGGCCTGACCACGACCCAACTCATGGCGCGCCGGAATTTGGAGCAATACCTCTCCAAGAAGGCCGAGGGCATGCTCGAGAAGGTGCTCGGTTCCGGCCAGGCCGTCGTGCGCGTCGCGGCGGAGATCAATTTGGACTCGATGAACCGCCACGAGGAAAAGTTGGACCCGGATGGCCAGGTGGTTCGCACCGCCACGGTGAATGACGAAAACAACGACTCGCTCACGGCCTCCAGCAACGGCGGCGTCGCGGGGGTGGGAACCAATGCCAGCACGGAGACGGCGACCAACAATCCCGCGACCCCGATGACGAACAGCAAGCTGAAGAAAAAAGTCACGAGCACGGAGTACGAGATCAGCAAGGTTTCCAGTGATTTCATCCAGGGCGCCGGTGGCTTGAAGCGCATTTCCGCCGCGGTGTTCATTGCGTCCAAGTTTGAGGGAGCGGGCACAGCGAGAAAGGCCGTGCCCCGCACTCAAGAAGAGATTGAGAAGTTGAAGCGCATCGTCCAAAGCGCGCTGGGCATCCAGAATGGCGCCGACGCCACACGCAAGGACGAGATCACGCTGGAAGAGATGCCGTTCAACGACCAGTTCCAAACCGAGATCACCCAGCAACTCGACAAGCAAGAGCGCCACCAGATGATTTGGGACACGGGCCGCACCCTGCTTTACCCGGGGTTGGCGCTGATCATGTTCATGACTTTCCTCCGCTCCTTCAAGCGCACCCCGGTGGAAAACATCCCGCTCGGCATGCCGGTGGGCCAGATGGCCTTGAACGGTGGAAATGGAAACGGCAATGGCAATGGAGACCTGCACCTGCCTGACGGCCAAACGACCCCCGGAGTGGTCACGCCCGACGTTCTTAACCGGTTGATTCGCGAGAATCCCGAGAACATGTCCCAAGCCATCCGCTCGTGGATGACGAACGGCAAAGCCACTGCCAAATAAGGAATTTCCATGGCCGCCACCGCTGAACCCGCCCCGCTGGAACTTGGCAAGATGACCAAGATCCAGAAGATCGCCGCCCTGCTGGTGATTCTTGGTCCCGAAAGCGCCGCCCAGGTGCTCAAAGGCTTTGACGAGCACGATCTCGAGACGATTTCCGGCGAAATGGCGAAGATCTCGCTTCTCGACCGGGAACTGCAGGCCGGTATCCTCCGCGAATTTTCGGATGTGGCTGTGCAAGCCAGCACCGGCATTCGTGGCGGCGTGGATTGCGCCCAAAACACATTGGAAAAGGCGGTCGGCCTTTTCCGCGCCACGGACATTATCGGCCGCGTTGCCCCCTCCCGCACGCCGGTCGCCTCCATGGAGCAGATCAGCCAGATGGAGCCGCGCCAGATTTTCAACCTGATCAAACAGGAGCAGCCGCAAACCATCGCTCTCGTGCTTAGCTATCTGCCCCCGGAAAAATCCTCGGGCGTCCTCGCCCAATTGCGCGCGGAACACCGCGAGCAAGTGATCGAACGGCTGGCGACCATGGCGCCGACTCCCATCGAGGTGGTCGAGCAAGTGGTGGCGGTGCTGACGACACGCGTGGGCGGCAAACACACTCGCGCGTTGAATCAAACCGGCGGGATCAAGACCGCGGCCGCGGTTCTCAACGCGATGGACAAGAACGTCAGCAAGTCATTGCTCGTGGCCCTCGAGGAGCGTGTCCCCGAGTTGGGCCAGGCCATCCGGCACAAGATGTTCACCTTCGAGGATC
>CAZMLP010001128.1:0-5399 GCA_964566745.1 uncultured Verrucomicrobiota bacterium
CGCCTTATTATGTGTGGGTCAGTCTCGAAACCCGGCGGCCCCGTTATTTTCAAGCGGTTCTTGATTCCAGTTTTTGGGCCAACCGCCGCGTGGATGTCGCCTACTACGGCGGCGCCAACGCCTCCGTGCGCGCGGAAATTCCGCTGCATCGCCTTGCGAAGGGCATGCCCGGCAACGAGGGCAACGGCGGCGTCTGGATCGAGCGCCGTCGCTGGTTTCTCTCGCGGGAGTTTTTCCCGGGCGAGCGTGTCGGTTACTACTCCCTCCCCTATCTCACCCGACTTGGGCCATGAACCATCCATTTTCATTTTTCGGTCGCCGCCACGGCGGGACACGGTTCCTCGCGCTGTTTGCCCTGGCCCTTGCCGCCTTGGCCGCCGGTTGCGGCGAGCGAGAGACCACGCGCGTCCATTTGCATGTGCAGCCGCCACCCGGCCGCGACTTGCTGCGTTTGGAAATCCAGGCGCAAGTGACCGGGCCGCAAACAGGATTGCATTACAAATGGTTTTCAGTTTCCGGCGAGTGCGATCCGCAGGAATCCGCCTCGCCAACCACTCTGTTCAAATTCGCCGACAGTGTCGTGCGCGACCGGGTTTCCGTGGAGGTGTGGCGCGGGGACAAGCGGGTGGCCGCCAGTGACGTGGATGTGAAGCTCAACGAGGAGCGCATGCGCCTCGAGGGCGAGCGCTCGATTGGCGTGTCGGTCGAGATCACCAATATTCCACCGTATGAACCCTACGGTGGCGAAGCCACCCGTGGTTTCATCGGAGGAATGGCCCTCGGGAAACTGGCGCCGGAGTCGAGGGTGGTGATTTATGCCCGAGTGGCCGACACTTGGTACATTCAGCCGATGGCGACCTCCACAACCCTTATTTCTAGCAACGGAAACTGGACGAACTGGACCCACACCGGAGCCTGCTACGCCGCGTTGGTGGTCCGCCCCGGGTACGAGGCGTACCCGCGCCTCGACATCCTGCCACCCGTGGGCGGCTATATCATGGCGCGTACTGTGGTGGACGGTGTCCGGAGGCAATGAAGGACCGGTTTCGAAGCCTTGATTGGGCTTGATTGGTTTTACCCGTTCCGCGCGGCTTCCCCCTCTGTGGCCGTCATAACCTATTATCAACAAACAATTTAAACCCGACCGTGGAGCAAACTTTCCGACAGTCCATGCCTCTCGTGAGTGGTTCAGCATCAAAGTTTCCAAGCCGGTTCGCGCCGGGCCATCTCCACCATCGGAGCCGATTGCCCGCCCTAATGTGGCTCGGTTTGGCAAGGTTTGATTGACCTTGATCGGCGTTTAGGGCGTCGCCAAGGACAGACAGGCCAAAGTCCCGCGCCACCCGGATGCAAATTCACTTTTCTGCTCCACCAAGCCGGCCAGCCTATCCCGTTCATGGCTTAATTCACCTTGAATCACCTTTATTTTGGCGATCCAACTCGTTCTGATCCGAACGTCTTGGAGGCGAACGCCCTCCTTCACTTTGGTCCCATTCTCGGAATCGCGCGAATGCCGTTCAGCCGGACGGGGCCGATTTTCGGGGCCGATCATTCTTTTGTCATTCACGATTTGGAGTCGGACCATTCATCTCCTCTCTTACTGCATTAGACGCTTCCGGACGGTGTTGGGTTCAATGGAAATTGGAAAACCCTCTCTTCCACCCGGGGATCGTTTTCAGCTTTTGGCCGCTCCACGTAAGAAAACCAAGGCAGACTATTTCATTCAGGAAACACCCGATTTCGTCTCCCAAACTTGCGACCATGACCAACCAAACACTTGCGGGCAAAGTTGCTTTCGTCACCGGCGGTTCACGCGGCATTGGCGCCGCCATCGCCAAGCGGCTGGCCGCCGAGGGCGCCGCGGTCGCCATCACGTATAGTAACGCGCAGCGGCAGGCAGAGGAGGTGGCACGCGGCATAGAATCAGGGGGTGGACGCGCCCTGGCCATCCGGGCGGATGCCGCCGACGCGAACGCGGTGAAAGGCGCCATTGCCGCCACCGTGCAGAACCTCGGCCGGCTCGATGTGCTGGTGAACAACGCCGGGCTGGCCAAGATCGCCCCGCTGGAAGAGTTCACGCTCGCGGATTTTGACCAGATGCTCGCCGTGAACGTGCGCGCCGTTTTTGTCGCGGCGCAGGAGGCGGCGCGCCACATGACGGAGGGCGGGCGCATTATCACGATTGGCAGCACCAACGCCGATCGCATGCCATTTACCGGTGGCGGGCCTTATGCCATGACCAAGGCGGCGGTCGCCGGACTCACCCGCGGGCTTTCCCGCGACCTCGGTCCACGCGGAATCACGGTAAACAATATCCAGCCGGGCCCGGTGGACACCGAAATGAACCCAGCCAACGGCCCGTTTGCGGAAACCCTCAAAGGTTTGATGGCGATCAAACGCTATGGTCGTGGCGAGGAGATCGCCGGGCTCGTCGCCTATCTGGCTGGCCCCGAGGCGGCGTTCGTCACCGGCGCCAGCCTGACCATCGACGGCGGGTTTGCCGCTTAGCAGCCCGTTAAGCAAAACGAGTCACTCACACTCAAAAACGCCCGGAATGCCCTTTTTAAGTCACTTCCAATAACGCGCCGATCTTGCGCCTCGCGTGCGCAACGCGAGTCCCGCCCCGGTAGCGGCTCGCTCAACCGAAGCTGAAGCACACCATACAATTCCTCAACCGATCTCCCTTTCGAAGATCGTTTTCGGGAATCGATAAACCAGAGACCACCATGGCAACGCTCGCACTTACCCAACTCGGCATATTTCACACCGCCGTCAGCCTCGTCGCCGTGGGCGCGGGAGTGGTGGCGCTGGCGCGCGACCGGGAGATTACCCCGCGAAATGGAACGGGAAGACTCTACATTATCATGACCGCCGTTACCTGCCTGACGGGATTTGGCATTTTTCAACACGGCGGTTTCAATAAGGCGCACGCGCTCGGCGTCATCACGCTACTGGTCTTGGGGGTGGCGGGAATTGCCGGAAGCACGCGCTGGTTTGGCCGCGCATCGACCTATGTGGAGACGGCCAGCTACTCGGCCACGTTCTTTTTTCACATGATCCCCGGATTCACCGAGACGGCCACCCGCCTGCCCGTCGGCGCGCCGTTGGCGTCCAGCCCCGAGGCTCCGGGACTGAAGGCGACCATTGGCGTTTTGTTCCTCCTGTTCCTCGCCGGGGTTGCGTTGCAAGTGAGGCGGCTGCGAGTAAAGGACCGGCAGGCGACCCAACCGATGCCCGTCCCGGCAAACATTTCCTGACAGTCCGTGCCAACGAACTGTTGAACCAACCACGCAAAACAACAAGAACCCCCTATGTCCAACTACCACAAACTCTATACCGCGCAGGACAGCGCCATAGTGTTCATCGACCACCAGCCGCAGATGCTCTTTGGCGTTTCAAACGCCGACCGGGCCACGCTGATCAACAACGTCACTCTGCTCGCCAAGGTGGCGAAGGAGTTCGGCGTCCCGGCGGTGCTCACCGCGGTCGAGACCGAGAGTTTTTCCGGTTACGTTTGGCCGCAATTGCTCGACGTGTTTCCCGGCCAGCCGGTCGTGGAGCGCTCCTCGATGAACTCGTGGGATGACGCGGGCTTTCGCAAGGCCATCGAGGCGACCGGCAAGAAAAACATCATCATGACCGGCCTCTGGACGGAGGTTTGTGTCACCTGGCCGACGATTGAAATGCTCGGCGCCGGTTACAACATTTATGTGGTCGAGGATTGCTGCGGCGCGACCTCCCCGGCCGCCCAAGAGGCGGCGCTCTCCCGCATGGTGCAAGCCGGCGCGGTGCGGGTGACCACCGTGGCCGCGTTGCTGGAGTGGCAAAGGGACTGGGCACGCAAGGAGCACTACAACAACCTCATGGGATTGCTGAAAGGGCAGGCCGGCGCATACGGCATTGGGGTGGAATACGCCTACACGATGGTTCACAAGGCGCCGCAATCGGCCAAGGTTCCGCAAGTTGTCCCGAAGAAAGCGGCGCACTAAAAAAGCGCGGTCGCGTGCAGGCGGAAACGGCTCAATGAGCCGTCCGCACAGCCAAGTATCTCCGCGGGGAAAGGGACGCCTCGGCGAGGCGTCCCCACCCAAGAGGCCACAGGTATTAACCAGATGCGATAAAGCATGGAGCCATCAGGAGCCATCACCGTTTCGATCACACGCACGGTCAAGCCCGGTTGCGAGGCGGACTTCGAGCGAGCGTTGCACGATTTTGTGCAACGCTCGCTCAGTCTTCCCGGCCAGCACGGCGTGCATGTTCTTCGTCCCGCGCCAGGTAGCGCCTCACGCGAGTATGGCATCGTCCGCAAATTCTCGAACCGCGACGCGCTCATGACCTTTCGCTCCTCGGAGGAGTATCTGGAATGGAACGCGCTGGCGGCGGAATTGACGGAGGGGGCGGGACGCTCGGAGGAATTGTCCGGCTTGGAAAGCTGGTTCACGCTGCCCAACGCCCCGCTGCGTCCGCTGCCCCGTTGGAAGATGGCCCTCGCCACTTTCCTCGGGGTTTATCCCACCGTGGTGTTGCTTAATATGACTCTGGGACCGGTCATTAAAGCGTGGCCCACCCTCTTAGGCAGCGCGCTCTTTAACGCCTGCGTCGTTGCCGCGTTAACCTGGCTCGTGATGCCCGTAATCACCCGCGCTCTGCACAACTGGTTGCACGCGGAAGAAAGGAAATTAGCCGCATGAACTCCCCTGCCGATTTGATTATTTTTAATGGCCGCATCACCACGCTGGACCCGAAATATCCCGAGGCAAGCAACCTCGCCATAAAGGACGGTCGCATCATTGGCGTGGATGACGCCGAGGCGTACGAGCGCGGGCCGCAGACGCAAGTCATTGACCTCAAGGGACGGCGTGTCATTCCCGGGTTAAACGACTCTCATCTGCATGTGATTCGCGGCGGGTTGAACTACAACCTGGAGCTGCGCTGGGATGGCGTGCCGTCCCTCGCGGACGGTTTGCGCATGCTGAAGGAGCAGGCGCAACGCACACCGCCCGGTCAATGGGTGCGCGTGGTGGGCGGCTGGAGCGAGTTCCAGTTTGCCGAGCGCCGGATGCCGACGCTGGAGGAGATCAATGCCGCCGCCCCGGAAACGCCGGTGTTTATCCTGCATCTTTATTGCCGGGCGTTGCTGAACCAGGCCGCCCTGCGCGCCTGCGGTTACACCAAAGAGACGCCGAACCCGCCCGGCGGTGAAATCCAACGGGACAGCAAAGGCAATCCCACCGGTCTCTTGATCGCGCGACCGAACGCGACGATCCTTTACGCGACGCTGGCCAAAGGGCCCAAACTCCCTCCCGGGCACCAGTTGAACTCCACCCGCCACTTTATGCGCGAGCTAAACCGTCTTGGCCTGACCAGCATCATCGACGCGGGCGGTGGTTTTCAAAACT
>CAZMLP010001129.1:0-6395 GCA_964566745.1 uncultured Verrucomicrobiota bacterium
GGGTGCAGTTGCGCGGCTCGCTAAGGTCAAGCGGTGGGTTTGACTATATCTTTTTTGGTGGTTTTGGGGGGGCAGAAGCACATCTTATTCATGCGCCGAACCTCCCGACTGACCGATTCAAATCACGTTCAACCGTTTGCCAGCCAAAAGGTTGGCACGCCTCAATTTCGTCACAAAATGGACGGTTTTTGAATCACCGGGGCACTTTTGGTGGGCGCGACTGCCCCAGCCAAAACACCATAGGGAGTCCCACGATCACTCCCCGTCAGCGGCCTCGCTTTTGCGTTCCCACTGTCGGCGGACGCGTTCCGGGAGGGAGGTGTCCACTTTCGGGTAATAAGTGTCCGCCCCAAACATCTCGTCCGCCTCTTGCTGAAATCGCAAGGAGGGCAGCACCGAGTACTTGTCGTGGGTCTCGATGTAGACCAAGGGTCCGCCGGGCATGCGCAGGCATAGGAGCAGCGGTATTTTGCCGGGATTGCTGGTGGCGAGATTGAATGCCGCCTGGAGCCGGTCAGGGGTGAGGTCCGCGGTCTTGAAACGCAAATGCACCTGTTTGGTGTATTTGCGAGGCGCGTCCTCCAATGGCATGACTTCCTGGGGAAAAATCTTTGGTTTCTCGTCGCCCGTGTTCACTTCGCCAATGACCAGGATCGGTTTGCCGGCCACAAGCAGATCCCGGTATTTTTCATAGTTTTCATTCATGAACAGCACCTGGGCGTTGCCCGTGAGATCCTCCAGAGTCACCATGCCGTAAGGCTTGCCGCTTTTCTTGGACATGCCGTGCTGCACGGCGGCGATCATGCCCCCGACGCGCGTGACCGCCCGGTTCTCCAGCGTGCCGAGGCTGGCGGTGTTGCAGAGGGAGTAACGGTCCAGCAAGGCCTTGTACGGTTCCAGCGGGTGGCCGGTCACATAAAAGCCAAGCAGCTCCTTTTCCGCCGCCAATCGCTCCGGAAGGGGCCATTCCGGCAATTTTGCCAACGACTCGGGCATGGCCGGCTCTTTTTCCTCGAGCAGGCCAAACAAGGAAGATTGCCCGCGCGCCCTGTCCTGGGCGTTACTCGAGGCGCGCGCCAGGCTGCGGTCAATTTGGGCAAACAGGGTGGCTCGGGTCTCGTTCAGGCTGTCGCAGGCGCCGGACTTGATCAGCGCCTCGAGCACCTTGCGGTTCACCGTCCGCGTGTCCACCCGCTCGCACAGATCGAGGAGTGTCTTAAAGCGACCGCCGGTTTGTCGCGCTTTGAGCAAGCTTTCCACCGCGATCTCGCCCACGCCCTTGATCGCCGCCAGACCGAACCGGATGTCCTTTCCCTCCCGGGCGGGCGCGAAGGCGACCTGGCTTTCATTCACATCGGGCGGCAGGACGGCGAGACCCATGGACTTGGCCTCGGCGATGTACTCGCCCACCTTGGCCGTGTCGCCCATGTCGTTCGTCATCATGGCGCACAGGAACTCGACCGGGTAATTCGCCTTCAGGTAAGCCGTCTGGTAAGCGACTATGGCGTAGGCCGCCGCGTGCGATTTATTGAATCCGTAACCGGCAAATTTCTCCAAAGTGTCGAAGACCCCGTTGGCGTCCTTCGCGGAAATCTGGTTCTTCTCCTCGCAGCCCTTGACGAAAGTGCCGCGCTGCTTGGCCATTTCCTCCGGCTTCTTTTTGCCCATCGCGCGCCGCAAAAGATCCGCGCCGCCCAGGGTGTAACCGGCGAGAATCTGCGTCGCCTGCATCACCTGCTCCTGGTAAATCAGCACGCCATACGTTTCCTTGCTGATTCCCTCCAACAAGGGATGGGCGTACTCCACAGGCGCGCGGCCGTGCCGCCGCTCGATGAAGTTGGGGATCAGGTCCATCGGTCCCGGACGGTAGAGCGCCACAAGCGCCGTGATGTGCTCGACGGAGGAAATTTGGAATTTCCGGCACAAATCGCGCATGCCGCCAGATTCCAATTGGAAGATGCCCAGCGTCTGCGCGTTATTGAGCAGTTCGTAGGTCTTGGCGTCGTCCAACGGCAAATTTTGGATCGGCACGTCGATGCCCTTGGTCTGCTTGACCATCTCGCACGCGTTGCGGATGACGGTCAGTGTCTTCAGCCCGAGAAAATCCATCTTCAACAAGCCCAGGTCGCCGACTGGTCCCATCGCGTATTGTGTGACGATGGTGCCGTCCTCGTCCTGTTTGAGCGGCAGGAGGTTGACGAGCGGTTGATCACCAATGACCACGCCCGCCGCGTGCACCGAGGCGTTGCGCGTGATGTCCTCCAGCACGAACGCGGTGTCGATCAACTCGCGCGTTACCTCCTCGGTGTCGTACGCCTGCTTTAATTCCGACGATTGCTTGAGCGCTTTTTCGAGCGACATTTTCAGCTCGTTCGGGATCATCTTCGCGAGGCGGTCGCACTCGCCATAGCTCAGGCCCATCACGCGACCGACGTCGCGCACCACGGACTTCGCGCCCATCGTACCGAAGGTGATGATCTGCGCCACCGACTCGCGCCCGTATTTCTGGCGCACATACTCAATTACGTCCGCGCGCCGGTCGTCCGCGAAATCGATGTCAATGTCGGGCGGGTTGACCCGTTCCGGGTTGAGGAAGCGCTCGAATAGCAGCCCGTAACGGATCGGATCGACATTCGAGATCTCCAGCAGATAGGTGACGATGGAACCTGCCGCCGAACCGCGCGCCACGCACGAGACACCGATGCTGCGACCGTAACGGACGAAGTCACCGACGATCAGAAAGTAACTGATGAACCCGGTCTTCTCGATCACCTTCAACTCGAGTTGCAACCGGTCAATGACCACCTTGATCGCGGCGGCAACCGCCGGATCGTTGATGTCGTTTGAAATGGGCGCGGCCGCATTGACGGCGTCGCCTGTCGCCGCGGCCGGCGTCGCGTACGTGGGCAGCCGTCGCGGATCGTCAATTCCCTCAACAATAAATTCCTGCCCCTCCGCGCGGGCACTCAGGCTGTAACGCTCCTTCAACCCCTCCGCCAGCAACTGGCGCAAATATCCCTCGCGCGTGAAATGTTCCGGCGGCTCGAAGACCGGATAGTGCAGCTTGCCAAACTCGATGGTGAGGTTGCAGCGCTCGGCCACCTCGACCGTGTGCTTTACGGCCTCCGGCGTTTCCGCAAAGAGCGCCTTCATCTCATCCGCGGAGCGCAGGTAAAATTGCTCCTGCACGTAGCGCATGCGGCGCGTGTCGGCGAGTTGCGTCTGGGTGCCGATGCAAATGAGACAATCGTGCGCGTGCGAATGGCCGCGATCGACATAGTGAACGTCGTTCGTGGCCACGAGCTTCAAGCCGAACTCCTTTGCCCACGGAATCAAGTGGCGATTTACCTTCGCTTGCTCGGGAATGCCATGATTCTGCAATTCGAGAAAAAAATGGTCCGGGCCGAAAACTTGCTTGAACCAGTCCACCGTGTCGCGCGCCTGGTCCAGCTTGTCCTTCATGATCAAGTCCGGGATCTCGCTCGCAAGGCAGCCGGAGAGCGCGATCAATCCCTCGTGATGGGCCGCGAGGATTTCCTTGTCGATGCGCGGCTTGTAATAATAGCCCTCGAGGTGCGCGGCGGTGTCGAGCTTGATCAGATTTTGGTAACCCTGCTGGTTGGCGGCAAGCAGGCCTAGATGGTTATACACATCCTTGCCGCCGCTGGAGCTTTTCTTTTCGAGCCGGCTGCCGGGCGCGACATACACCTCGCAACCGATGATTGGCTTGATTCCCTTGGCCCGCGCGGCCTGGTAAAAATCAATCGCGCCGTAAAGCACGCCGTGATCCGTGATCGCCACCGCCGGGAACTTCAACTCCGCAGCCTTGTCCATCAGCTTGTCGAGGCGGCAAGCGCCATCGAGCAGCGAAAACTCGGTGTGCAAATGGAGATGGACAAAGTCCGCGTTCGACATCGCCCGAATCTAACGACCGCCTTCGGGCGGGCGCAAGCGGGGAGGCGCGGAAGTTATTCAGAAGTGTTGTGCTGGAAAAACGCAAGCACCGGAAATGATTCATTTCCCTTGTCACTTTCGGTGGAAAAATGCGATGTGAGCATCATGCAGCCAACCAGATTCGCGGTTTGTTCCCGGGGCGCCCGTGTCTGCCTTTTGTCGGTCGCTTTTGGCGCCACGTCCTGGTCTCACGCGCAGTCGCTCGTCAATTATTACAGCTTTGACGCGGGCGCCATCACCACCAGCGGTTCTGTTATCCTCACCGCCAGCGGCATCGGCAGCACATTGGCGAACCGTGAAACTCCCGTCGTGGACGCCAGCGGCAGGTTCGGTGGCGCGGCTAACTTTTCCGCCGGACGCCTCGACACGCCGGCCTTCGGAGACGGCACCACCACCGCTTTGGGGAATAACTTTTCCGTCTCGTTCTGGATGAAAACCAGTGACGTGACCGCCACCAGTCAAAGCTACGTGTTCCAGACAGGCGGCGCCGTTTCTCCACAAAACGCGGTCATCTTTGGTTATTCCTCCGGCCTCATGGAGTTTTTTGGCGAGTCGGCCTTCACGGGCTCCAACCCGCGTCCCTCCTCGGGCATCACCCTTGGGGCCTCGCTGAACAATCAATGGTTCAACGTGGTTTACACCTACGACGGCGCCACCTTCAAAGGCTACCTGAACGGCCACGAGGAATTTTCCACCGCCACGACTTTTAGCCTGACCTCCGCCGGCGGTCTTTCCATTGGCGGCTCGCGCAATGGCGTGTCCTTCTCCAATCACTTGACCGGATCGCTCGATGACTTCGCAATTTTTCAAGGCGCGCTTTCCGCCAGGCAGGTGACCGCGCTGCAAAGCGCGCCTGCGATTTCCCTCGTTCCAGAACCATCGGAATACGCCATGGTTGCCGGAGTCGCCTTGCTGGGATTCGGCGTGTTACGCAGACGGGCCGCTTCGACCGTTTGATCTATTGGGTCGCCACCAGCGCCTCCCGTAAACCACGCAACTCCTCATTGATGGCCTCTTCTGTCGGTTCGCGCAAAGTGTCGGCAATCTGCGCGCGAAGGGCGGTCCGGAAACGGTCTCGCAACCGGGAGATGGCCTGCCGCAGCGCGACCTCGCTCAACCCCAGCGAGGCGGCAGCGGGGATCTTTTCCGGCGTCTCGCGGGGCGAGTTGCCCAGGCAAGGTCGCAAGGCGTCGAAAAGCGCGCCTCGACCGGAGGTGTGGTATTGCTCCTCCACCGTACGGACGGCTCCCTCCAGCACGGTGGTGGCCCAAGCCAAGTCAAATTGGGACGCGGGTTCCGTGATTTCCCGCTCCCCCTGATAGCGGTCCTCCGCCAACTCACGGTCAAAAGAAACCATTTCGGCCGCGCCGCCCCTTTTCAGGCGTCGGGCCTGGCGGTTGGCATCGGCCAGATCAAAGGCAAAAGCTTTTAACAGAAACGAGCGCAGGCGGCCTTTGGCGGGATCGGCGTCCGCGAAGAAATTGCGCTCCAGGATGGTGGTGAAGAAACGCTGGGTGGCGTCCTCGGCGTCCTCGGGACTCAAGCCGCGCCGCCTGGCATACGCGTAGAGCGGATACCAATAGAGCTGGCAAAGCTCGGCCAGGGCGAGGCTGGCGCGGCCGTCTTTTGTTCCCGCCGCCGCGACCACGGACCAGCGTGTGGCGGGAAAGGTCGCGGTTTGTCGTGGCGGAGCGGAATCGCTTTGCATTTCAAATCGGCCAACTCTGAGGTTGCGCTTTCATATCAAGTTTGGCGGCCAATTCAAGCCGGTTGACGACGGCCCGGCCGCGCGTTTTCTCGCTGTCCCCAAACCGCCGATTCCGGCACCATCCCCGCGCACCATGTCCCGCAACCCCTCACCGCTGCACGGCTTGAGCCTTGACGGTCTTCTGGCCGAGGGATTGCGCGAGTCGGCTGTCGCGGCGCCGGTCAATTGGGAGCCGCCCGCGCCGGGGGATTTGCAGGGAGCGGTTCCGGGCTATGAGATCTTGCGGCTCATCGGGCGGGGAGGGATGGGCGCGGTTTACGAGGCGCGACAAGTGGATTTGGACCGTCGCGTGGCGATCAAGTTGTTGCCGGCGGAATTGAGCGCCAACGCGGCCTTTGCCGCGCGGTTTGAGCGGGAAGCCCGGACCATGGGCCGGCTAAAACACCCCAATATCCTGCCGGTGTTTGAATTTGGCCACACGACCGCCGGCCATTTGTACTTCTCGATGGAATATGTGGAAGGTGGTGACTTGGGAGCGCGGTTGAAGCGTGGGCCACTCGTGCCGGCGGAGGCGCTTCGGCTTGCCGTGCAGATTTGCTCCGCGCTCGCCACTGCCCACGCGCAAGGGGTCATTCACCGCGACATCAAGCCCTCCAATATTTTGCTTTCGCCAGATGGCACGGCCAAGGTGGCGGACTTCGGTCTGGCGGCGTTGATGGACCGGCCACCGGAA
>CAZMLP010001130.1:0-3002 GCA_964566745.1 uncultured Verrucomicrobiota bacterium
GAACGGCGCCCGCCAGCGCGGCGAGGGAGACCGTGACCGGGCCGCGAAAACAGGCGCGGGAAAGAGGAGAAATGCGGGGAATGGCGTTCATGGTTGGTCGAGAGTCTGGTTAAGCTGTGCTGCTGCTTGGACCGCGAACTGCCGCTTGGGATTCAATCTTCGCCCAAGCAGGCCGCGCCTGCACACGGCGGCGGGCGGTCGTTCACAATGCGCTGGCAGAACCATTTACGAAGAAACCATGCCCGTCAATTGCGAGTTTAAGGGCGGCAAGTGACCAGCGGCAGGCAAAAAAGAAGAGGATTTGCATGAACTCGGCGTGGATGGAATGCGTCTAATAGATAGATGTGAGCACCGAGGCAAAACGGGAAGCGAAGGAGGAAACAAAGAAGGGTGGAAAGTTGGAAAATCAGGCCAATTAAGGTGAATTAAGCCATTCGGAAAATCCCGCGCTCAAATCCCGAAGCCAGAAAGAATCCCAAAACCGTTTCCGACCGGCGTGGTCGCGGGCGAACGCGGTGAATCAAGGTGGATCAAGCCACTTTCAATGAGAATAGATGCCAACCAAGAGGTCGTGTAAATAACGGAGGCAGCCGGATCGCGAGGAATCAAGGTGAATTAAGGCTGGAAATCGAGCCCTATCGAGGGAAGAAGCGGTGGAAAAAAGTCGCGGCGGAAACGTCCACCCAAGGATTTAATGATCCTCGTGCCCTTATTGAAATTACCAGCGATTGCGTCGCCTCGGCATTTTTCCTAGGTTGACCCCATGCGCCCCGTTCTCTTGCTTCTCTATTTCGCGGTAGCATGTGCCTGCCAAGCCGTTGAGCGCTGGGTGTATGTCAGCGACAATCTGCTGGTGGATAAACGGGTTGAAGAGCTGGAGGAACTGCTGCAACGCGCGAGCAAAGCGGGCTACACTCATATATTGTTGGCCGACAGCAAGTTTTGCCGGTTGGGTGAGATGCCCGACCGCTATTTCAAAAATGTCGGGCGTATCAAGCAGGCGGCGACCACGGCCAATATAAGTATTATTCCGGCGGTTTTCCCCGTCGGTTACTCGAACGACCTGCTGTATCAAGACCCGAACCTTGCCGAGGGACCACCGGTGAAGGATGCGCTCTTCGTGGTTCAGGGAAGTGTCGCCAAGTTGGAGTCGGATCCGCCTGTGACGTTGCGTGGCGGTGACATGGCCGATCTGAAGCTCTGGTCCATGCGCGACGACAACATGGTGGCGTACGCCGGGGCGGTGCGGGTGACCGATCCCAAGGGAGCAAACGCGCGCATCGCGCAAAAGGTGAAACTGGCGCCATTCCGGCAATATCACATCAGCGTGCGGGTGAAGACAGCGGACTTCGCGGGAACGCCCGAGGTCAAAGCCATCGCCAATGGTCGCGTGCTAAACTTCGACAATTTGGGAGCGAGGCGAACGCAGGACTGGCACACGCATCATGTCATCTTCAACTCGCTCACAAATCACGAGGCGATGATCTATCTCGGCGCGTGGGGCGCGAACACCGGCTCTCTCTGGTGGGATGACGTGGTAATTGAGGAGGTTGGCCTGGTGAATTTGATTCGCCGCGAGGGGGCGCCTTTCCATGCACGCGTCGAGAATGGCCGGGAGTTGGTCGAAGGAACTGACTTCGAGCCCGTGCGCGACCCGAACATGGGGACGAAGCCCTACGCCGGTTGTTACGATGTCTATCACGAGCCGCCGGTGATCCACACCAAGGGCCTCGCCGACGGTACGCGGCTGCGCGTCTCTTACCACCACGTCGCGACCATCTATGACGGCCAGGCGATGATGGACATCGCGGAGCCGCGCGCGCTGGAATTGTTGCGGGACCAGGCGCGACGCGTGCATGAGTTATTTCACGCCGGGGGTTACATGATGTCGCACGACGAGATTCGCGTGCTCGGCTGGAGCGAGGCGTTCCAGCGGCGCGGCATGACGCCGGGCCAATTGATCGCCGAGAACACGCGCGAGTGCGTGAAAATTCTGCGCGCGTTGAAGCCCGACGTGAGGATTTACACTTGGAGCGACATGTTCGATCCAGCCCACAACGCCGTGCCGGGACCGTATTACCTCGTGAACGGTCCGTTGACCGGATCGTGGGAAGGGCTCGATCCGTCCGTCATCATCATGCAATGGCACGGCGACACGCTCGCCGGACGCCAGGCGAGCCTGAAGTTCTTCGCGGACTGCGGGCACCCGCAAATCCTCGCGGCTTATTACGACGCGGGTCCAAAGCAGGTGCGGGACTGGCTCGACGCCGCGCAGGGCGTCAAAGGCGTAAACGGCGTGATGTACACCACGTGGCAAAGCAACTACCGGGACTTGGAGGCCATTGGCAGGTTGTTGCGCGACGCGGGATGGTAGGAGGATAATCCTGAAGAACGAATTCCGAATGACAAAGGAAGCACCCATGCCAAAACCCTCAAAAATCACTCTTGGTCATGTGCGCTCCAGCAAGGGGCTCATGGTCGGCGCGGCGCTCGCATTGCTCGTGCCAGCTTTCGCGGACGATTGGGCTTTGTGGATGGGACCGCGACGGGATGATGTCTGGCGCGAATCCGGCATAATCGAGAAATTTCCCGCGGCAGGCGCGAAATTTTTATGGCGCCAGGAAATCGGAGCGGGCTTCGCCACGCCCGCGGTTTCCGGGGGTCGCGTGTTCATCGCCGACCGTGTCACCCCGCCCGACACCTCGCGCCCGAAGAATCCGTTCACCACGGATCGCATCCCGGGCAATGAACGGGTGCTTTGCCTCGATGCAAAGGACGGCGCCATTCTTTGGAAACAAGAGTATGACTGCCCCTACACGGTCAGTTATGCCGCCGGTCCGCGCGTGATGCCGCAAGTCAACAATGGTCACGTGTTCACGCTCGGCACAATGGGCGACCTGCTCTGCCTCAACGCCCGAACCGGAGAAAAGATTTGGGAGAAGGATTTCAAAAAGGATTACGACCTCAAAATCCCTCTGTGGGGCTGCGCCGCCAACCCGTTG
>CAZMLP010001131.1:0-3911 GCA_964566745.1 uncultured Verrucomicrobiota bacterium
CGAGGCGGGCAACAGCCACCGGTTCACTCATGCGCAGTGCCGCAACTCGATCATCAACGCCGCCTTGGAGGGAATGTTCCGCGACTTGGTGAGCGGGCAGATCAAACCGGTGCGGCAGGTGCGGATTGGATTCAGCGTTCTCTCGCGACTGGACACCCAACCCACGCTTTGGGGAACCACCGATGGCGAAAGGCTGGGCGCTTTGGACAACGCGACACTTCGGCTCAACCGCCGGTTGGGCAAGAATGCTGTGATGACCGGCGCGGAGCTTGCCTTGCGCAAGCTCGACACCGCGCATGCAAACCCCAAGGCGAAGTGCCCGTTTGTGCCGCAACGCGAGATGGTCAGGAAGCTGTGGGGCACGGATGCCGATCCTCTGGCCAACAAGGGCGAATGGGAGAAGCGCCTTGGCCAGTTGAGCAAGCAGGCCCAGTACAAGCATTAGGGCCGCCATTTTAAATCGGACTTCTCCGGGGCGGCGCCGGTTGTTAGGCTCCCCGCCTCATGAACGAGATTGCCAGCAACGAGAATCCTTTGCCGCGCGCGGACGGCCGCCGGCCCGACCAGCTTCGTCCCCTGCGGTTTCAAAACCACATCGCCCCGCACGCCACCGGCTCGACCCTGATTGAGTGGGGCCAGACGCGGGTAATCTGCGGCGTGACGGTGGAGGAGACCGTGCCGCGCTGGATGAAGGAGCAGAACGTGACCGGTGGCTGGATCACGGCGGAGTATTCAATGTTGCCCTACTCGACGCTGCAACGGAAACAGCGCGACAGCACGAAGGGGAAAATTGACGGTCGCTCGCAGGAGATTCAGCGGTTGATCGGGCGCGCGATGCGCGCGGCGGTGGACCTGCAACGGCTCGGCAGCCGCACCGTCTGGGTGGATTGCGACGTGTTGCAGGCGGATGGTGGCACGCGCACGGCGGCGATCACCGGGAGCTTCGTGGCGCTCTCCCTGGCGGTCAAAAAATTGCTCGCTGACAAGAAGCTGGCCGCGAGTCCGATTGCGAATTCAGTGGCTGCGGTGAGCGTGGGCGTGGTGAACGGTCGTGTCCTCACCGACCTTTGTTACGTCGAGGATTTCGCGGCCGAGGTGGACATGAACCTCGTCATGACGGACAAGGGCGAGTTCATCGAGGTCCAAGGCACGGGCGAGAAGGCGAATTTCACCGAACAACAACTCGCCGGCATGCTCGCGAGTGGACGCGGCGCCATCCAGCAGCTTCTTCAAGCGCAACAAGCCGCGCTGGCTTCCTGACAGGCCGTTAATCACCATGGACAAGGTCACGCGGCTTTATCTCCTGCGCCACGGCGAGGTGGCGGTGGACTATCATCGCATCTTCGGCGGCAAGATTGACATGGACCTGTCGCCGCTCGGGCACACCCAGGCGCAACGCCTGGCGGACACGCTGCAGCCGGTGCGTTTCGAAGCGATATACGCGAGCCCCATGAAACGCGCGCAACAAACGCTCGCCCCGTTGTCGCGTTCGCAAGGCAAAGCGGCGGTAACGCTGCCCGACTTGCGGGAGGTGGATTTTGGCGCTTGGACCGGCCTCAAATGGGAACAAGTGCTGGAGCAGCACGGCATGCACGCCACGGATTGGTTGCATCACCTGGAGGAGGCGGCCATTCGCGATGGCGACACAGCGGCGACTTTTCGCGCGCGGGTTGAACCCTCCCTGCAACGGATCATCGCCGAGACCAGTGGACAGACGGTGGCTGTGGTTTGCCACGGCGGCGTGGTCCGCATGATCCTCTCCATCCTGCTTCATTTGCCGCTGAAAAAGATGTCCCATTTCGAGATCGATTACGCGAGCATGACGGTGGTGGATTTGCACGCGCGCCGTGCCGAGGTGCAGGTGCTGAACTTCACGCCCTGGCGCGATCTACCCGCGCATTTGCTCAAGCCATGAAATCCCAACCGCTCTGGCAGCTAAGCCTTTCCGTCTCCGAGGAGGCGGAGGACGCGATCAACGAAATCGTCGCGGGTTTGGTTGGCCAGTATCCTCAAGTCTATGTCAACGAGGAGACACGCGAGCGGACAGCCTCGGTTTATTTGTCCGGAACCGTCGATGAGATCCGGGCCCGGGCAACGGCGTTGAAAGAGTCGCTCGCGGCGATTCCGGCGGCGGGGTTGGCATGGGAACCGGAAGAGGTCCACTGCAACCGGGTTAAGCGTGAGGATTGGAGAGAGTCCTGGAAGCGGCATTTCAAGCCTTTGGCCATCGGCTCGCGCCTGTTAATTAAACCCGGCTGGAGCAAACTCCGTCCCCGTCCCGGACAAGCGGTCGTGATTCTCGATCCCGGCTTGAGTTTCGGCACCGGGCAGCACGCCACCACCTCATTTTGCCTCCAACAATTGGTGGCGTGTCGCCAGGCACGGCGGGAGCAATCCTTTTTGGATATTGGAACTGGCTCCGGCATTTTGGCCATCGCTGCGGTGAAGCTGGGCTATTCGCCCGTCCGCGCGTTCGATTTTGACCCTCAGGCCGTTCACGTCGCGACAGCGAACGCGCGCCGCAACCGGGTGAATCGCCGGCTTTCTCTGGCGCGCCAGGATTTAACCCGGTTGCCCGCCGGGAGCCGGGTCAAATACGACGTGATTTGCGCCAACTTGATCTACGACCTCTTGCTGGCGGAGCGAAACCGTATTCTGGCGCGGCTTAAACCGGGCGGGCGCCTGGTTTTGGCTGGAATCCTGGCGACCCAGTTCGATCAGGTGCGGGCCGCTTACGAGGAAGCGGGGCTTACGCTGGTCGCTGACCGGGTGGAAAAGGAGTGGCGGAGCGGACGCTTCGACTGGCGGGACTAGACGCCGGTGGCTTTTGCGGGCAAATTCAGTTCTGGGAGCTTCTGGCAAGCAATTTCTGTCTTTTTTTGCCCAATCCGTCCAATAACCGGCCAAACTGACACTTTCCGGCCAAAAGAAAATTTTCAGAAAAATCGTGAACGTTCCGATAATTTTCTCAGTCTATGCTATAGTAGATTGGCAACTGGCCCATGAGTAGCATGTGTCAAACGTCGGTTTTCGAAGCCGTTCGACGGCTTGGCATCCCTCCCGCTATCAGGGCCTCGGAAAGTAACTCCTATGACGAAAACATTGGATGTGATCACAGAAGCAATCCGGAATACCAAACATCCGTTCCGGCAAGTTGACGACCGGCCCCACAAACCCCAAAAACACCGTTACGAACGCCGCAAGGTGAAAGAGTACATACGTCTCGGCGACTGGAAGGCCGCTGACGTCTCCTAAACCCCGCGGTTCAAAAAATCAGTCGGTTGTCAGAGCCACGCTCTTGCGTGGCCTTTTCTTTTTTAAGGGGGCGATTTTAAGATCGGAGAGGCTAGGCAAAACGCCATTCCGAATCCCGCTCGAAGGCATTTCCAAAGAGCCGTCTCACTCGAAAAATGGAAACAGCCGCCTCAATTCCGCCTTGTCCGGTTGCGCGCCATACTCGCAAAGCTCGAACGCCTCGGCGTATTTGACCTTTCCCGCCCGGTCGCCGGGATACCATTCTCCCAACAGGCCGCGATACCTGTTCGCGAGCGACTCGTTGCGCCTGGCAAAACCGTCCCGGACCTCCTGTTTGCGCTGCTTTTGCTTTGCCGGATCGACGGGCATCAAGTCCGCGGAGCCGTTGGCGCCGCCCTCGTAGAATTGCGACTCCATGACGGCCAGCGCGTCGAGCTTCTTTTCCATCACCGGATCGATGGACACTACGACATCGGGCTTGAACGGATTCGGTTTTTGGAAACGGTCCGGGTAATAAAAGAAGGCCGGGTTCTTCTTCAGGCACGGCACGTCGGGACAAAAGAAAGGCACGGTGACCATGTAAGCCGCGTCTTGCACCAGGACCCCGGTGTAGCGGTGGTCGGGGTGATAATCATTCGGGCGATGGGCGATGACAA
>CAZMLP010001132.1:0-2354 GCA_964566745.1 uncultured Verrucomicrobiota bacterium
TTAGAGAAGCTTCTTAAAATCGTCAACGCTCAGGTCAACCTGTCGCAGAATTGCCCGGAGCGTGCCAGAATCGAGTTCTCGGTGATTGGGCACGACCGTTTGCGCAAACGGTTGATCGCGCCGTAAAATGATATGACTGCCGTGCTGGCGGCGAACCCGAAACCCCGCTTTGCACAGAGCCGCGACAGCCTCTTCGCCGGAGATCCGCGGAAGCTTGCTCATACGGCCACGAGCAGCGCTTCGAATCGCTCCTCGGGCACGGGCAAACCATCCTCTTTGAGAACTTGGACGTAGCCTTCAATGGCTTCGCGGACATTGGAGATTGCCTCTTCCCGGGACCGCCCTTGAGAGACACAACCAGGAAGACTGGGGCATTCCGCAATCCAATAGCCGTCTTCGCCAGGATAAATAACTACTTGTCTCATCTTGGCTACGGTACGGGAACTTGCTTGTTGCGTCAAGGTGGCCGGATCAATGCTATGCGCGTGCGCTCAATGCAGTATTCCCGCCACTCGCCAGGTGGCAAGATACCCGCAGACCCCGATTGCCATTAGCACCAAGGCCTCGAAGGCAGCCAGAGCGGCAAACTTTTTTCGCAAGGTCCAGTTCAGAGTAAGGGGACTGGCGAGAAGATCCCCGGTAATGATGAGAGTGCCTAACGAAGTAAACGCTGCGGGCCACGTAAACGCCGAATGGACTTCCCCGAAAGTGGCGGCGGTGGGAAACCCACCTTTATAAAACATTCCTTGAAGCCAGACACCAGCCAGGCCGCCTGCTGTAAACAGCAGTCCGACCACAAAGAAAAACCAAGCAAGGACTTTTTGGTCGCGAGGCGTAATGATAATGGCGGACATGCGTGAGGGCACAGCCAAGGCCGCAAGATCGGATTTTGCCTTCGGTCATTGCCGCCCTGGCATGACCGGAGCGGCAATCCGATTCATCTATTGAGAGGCGCCCGGCGGGCACTCCTCACGGCTTGATATTCTGATCCGTCACGGCGCCCTCGGAGGCGGAGGTGACCAAGTAGGCGTACTTCGCCAGCACACCGCGCGTGTAGCGGGGCTTTGGAGCCTTCCAGGCTTTTTGGCGGGCCTTGAGTTCCGCTGCCGGAATCTCCAGGCGCAACTCGCGCTTCTCCGCGTCAATCGTGATGCCGTCACCGTTCTTCACCAACGCCAACGGTCCCCCCACGTACGCCTCGGGCGTGATATGCCCGACCACGAAGCCGTGCGTGCCACCGGAGAAGCGTCCGTCCGTGATCAGCGCCACCTTGCTGCCGAGGCCGCGCCCCATGATCGCCGCCGTCGGTCCGAGCATTTCGCGCATGCCGGGTCCGCCCTTCGGTCCCTCGAAGCGGATCACGATCACATCGCCCTCCTTGATCGAGCCGGCGAGAATCGCCTTCATCGCCAGTTCCTCGGAATTAAAGACGCGCGCCTTGCCTTTGAACACCAGGCCTTCCTTGCCGGTGATCTTCGCGACCGATCCCTCGGGTGACAAATTCCCGTAGAGCACCACGAGGTGGCTGTCCTTTTTGATCGGTTTGTCAAAAGGCATGATGATCGTTTGCCCGGCCGGATACGGTTTCACGTCGGCTAGGGTTTCCGCCATCGTTTGCCCGGTGACGGTCAGGCAATCCCCGTGCAGCAGCCCTTTCTCAAGCAGCATCTTCATCAGCGGGCGAATGCCGCCGATGGCCACCAGCTCGGACATGAGATGCTTGCCGCTCGGCTTGAGGTCCGCGAGCACCGGCACGCGTTTGCCCACGCGCGTGAAATCGTCAATGGTCAGCTCCACCTTCGCGGCATTGGCGATCGCGAGGAGATGCAGCACCGCGTTCGTCGAGCCACCCAGCGCGATGACAACCGTGATGGCGTTCTCGAACGCCTTCTTGGTCATGATGTCCAGCGGTCGCAGGCCGGTGCGCAGCATGTTCACCACCGTCGCGCCGGCGCGGCGGCAATCCTCCATTTTCGCGGGCGAGATCGCGTTTTGCGCGGAGCTGTTCGGCAAGCTCATGCCGAGCGCTTCAATGGCGCTGGCCATGGTGTTGGCGGTGTACATGCCGCCACAGGAACCAGGACCGGGAATCGCGCAAGACTCGATGGCTTGCAGGCCCTTGTCATCCAGCTTCTTGTTCGCGTGCTGGCCCACCGCCTCGAACACCGAGACGATGTCCAGCTTGCGGTCCGAGCCGGTAAGGCAGCCGGGAAGAATGGTGCCGCCGTACACGAACACCGCCGCGCGATTCATCCGCGCGATGGCCATGAGGCAGCCGGGCATGTTCTTGTCGCAACCGCCAATCGCCACATATCCGTCCATCCCCTCGCAAGCGACCACGGTTTCGACCGAGT
>CAZMLP010001133.1:0-14941 GCA_964566745.1 uncultured Verrucomicrobiota bacterium
CTCGATCTCGCTGCCGGGAATCTCCAGATTCGCGCTGGAGGAACCCACCAAAGCTTGCCGCACCGCCTCGTGCCAACTGTCCATGACATCGGCTACCGGCACACTCAAAACGGCGCTTGCGCTCATCGCCGGCACGGGAGCCGGAGCGACCGCGGGGGCAACCGGCGCGGGGGCCGGGGCAGGAGGCTTCGGAACGGGCGCGGGTGCGGGTGGCTTGGGCGCGGCGACCGGTGTGGGAGCCGGAGCCGGGGGCTTGGGAACCGGGGCAGGCGCCGGAGGTTTCGGAACGGGCGCGGGCGCCGGAGGTGTCGACGTGACGGACGGCAGCTTGGCCGCAGGCGGACTGGCCGGTTTCAACGGCGTCGGCGCGGGCGGTGTGGGCTTCGGAACCGTCGGTTGCGTTGGTCGCAAGCTCGCGGGATCAGGCAGCGAGAAAGAGGGTTTTAGCGGCGCCTCGGCCTCCGGCGCGGGCTGGGCGGGCCGTAAACTGGCCGGGTCCGGCAAGGCGAAGGACGGCTTGAGCGGGGCTTCCGGCTCGGGGGCGGGCGTGGGAGCGGGCGGTTCCGCCGCAACAGGTTCGGGTTCCGGCTCGGGCTCGGGAGGAGGAGGTGGTGGCGCTGGCGCGGGGGCCGGGGGGGCCTTGGGCGCGGCGGGAGCGGGAGCCGCCTTTGTCGCCGGGGCGGCTGCGGCCTTGGGCTGGGTCAACGCCTCGCCACGCGGACCGAAGATCGGGGCGACGTCGTCCGGCACCTCGACCTTTTTTTGATTGGCGCGCCGGGGCAAATGCTCCGGCTTCAACTTCGGCAGAATCTCGCTGAGCGGGATCTCCACCATCGTCTGGTCCTGCTCCTCCCCGCCGCTGAAAATGTTGGCAGGGGCCAAACCGCGCAACTCACCAAAGGAAATCCGGACCAACCCTTGGGAAAGTTGCGGCAATATCTGTCCAAGTGGCACCGCCACTGTGGCCGAGCCGCCGGGCTGTTTGGCCACCCGCCCTTTCAACTCGTCCGGGAGATGGGCCAGCACCGCCTTGAGGCTCACCGGCACCGGGGTTCCGGTGACAGCGGCGCTCGGGGCGGGAGCCGGAGCGACGGCAGCTGGCCGGGCCGGGGCTGCTGGAGGACGCGCCGGAGCCGCCGGGCGCGCGGGCGCGGCAGCGGGGGCTGGTTTGGCCTCGCGAGCGGGCGGCGGCGAGGGAGGGGCGGGTGAAGCGGCGGGAGCCTGGTCCTCGCGCTTCGTGAACAGGTTTTTAAGAAAGCCAAGCATCCGAGGATATGGTGGCGCAGTAATTAACAGAGTCCGGCGGGCGCGTCGATACATTTTGGAGGCCGGTCGGCAAAACCGGCCTGCTCCAATCTCGCGCCTGGGACGGCCCGCAAAAACCGCCCGCGCCGGATTACTTTGCCGCCAGACGAAAAGGAAACGGGTGCCTGGCGGCGATGATTCCCGTTTGTCAGCCGCGAGAGAAGCAACCAGCGGGCCAGGGGGACGGGCGAGAAAGTGAGCGGCTGGATCGGACACGGATATTCCCGGGCGCAATGAAAGGACCTTTTGCGCACGCTTGCCGGGCGCGTCCCAATCCCTCAATGCCGGAAATGCCGGACGCCGGTGAAGACCATCGCCATGTTCCGCTCGTCGGCGGCGGCAATCACCTCCGGGTCGCGCACCGAACCGCCCGGCTGGATCGCGGCGGTCGCGCCCGCGCCAGCGGCGGCGATCAAGCCATCCGGGAACGGGAAAAACGCGTCACTGCACACCACGCTCCCTTGCAGGGAAAGGCCGGCCTCGCCCGCTTTCCAGACGGCGATACGGCTGGAATCCACCCGGCTCATCTGGCCCGCGCCGACGCCCAGCGTCCGGTCTGCGCCCACATACACAATGGCGTTCGATTTGAGATGCTTCACCACTCGCCACCCGAAAAGCATCGCGCGCAACTCATCCGCGCTCGGCGCGCGTTTGGTCACGACCTTCAAGTCGGCGGCGGTCGTCGTTTTAATGTCCCGCTCCTGCCAAAGCCACGACTCCGCCCCCACACTGCGCACATCCCACGGCGAGGCGACCAGCGGGTTCTTGAGCACCTTGAGCAGGCGCAGGTTCTTTTTCTTCTGCAACAGGGCGAGCGCGTCCGGCGCAAAGTCCGGCGCCACGATCACCTCGCTGAAAATCTCCGCGATGGCCTCGGCGCACGCGAGATCGAGCGGGCGGTTCACGGCGATGATGCCGCCGAACGGCGCCTGGCGGTCCGTTGCGAACGCCTTGTCCCACGCCTCTCGCAGGCTGGTCCCTTGCCCCACGCCGCATGGGTTCGTGTGCTTGAGAATCGCAAGTGTCGCGTCATCCGCGGGAAATTCCGCGATCAAATTCGCGGCGGCGGTAAGGTCCAGGATGTTGTTGTACGAAAGCTCCTTGCCGTGCAATTGCTGGAAATATTCGCTGAACTTGCCGTAAAGCGCGGCTTTTTGGTGCGGATTCTCGCCGTAGCGCAACGGCTGCGCGAGCGGGGCGCGAACAGTCAATTCCGGCGGCGCGCCGCCCGGCTCGGCGGAACTGAAGGCGCGCGACAGGTGCGAGGCTATCGCGCCATCATACGCGGCGGTGCGCGCGAAGACCTTCGCGGCGAGATGCCGGCGGAACGCGAGCGTGGTGTTGCCGGTGGCCTGGATTTGACTGGCCGCCTCGGCGTAGTCCGCCGGGTCGGTGATCACCGTGACGCTGTCATGGTTCTTCGCAGCGCTGCGAAGCATGGACGGCCCGCCGATGTCGATGTTCTCAATCGCGTCGTGCAGGGAGACGTTCGGCCTCGCCACCGTTTGCTCAAACGGGTAGAGGTTCACCACCACGAGATCGATCGGCAAAATATTGTGCTGGCGCGCCGCGGCCTCATGCGTCTCGTTCCCGCGAATGTAGAGCAACCCGCCGTGGACCTTCGGGTGGAGCGTCTTCACGCGACCGTCAAGCATCTCGGGAAAGCTGGTGTAATCGCTAAGGTCCTGGACTTTAAGCCCGGCCTCGCGCAGGGCCTTCGCCGTGCCGCCCGTGGAAATGAGATCGACGCCGGCGGCGGCGAGAGCCTGGGCGAATGGGACGAGGCCCGATTTGTCGGAAACAGAAAGGAGCGCGCGTGCAATTTTGGACATAAAGCGCGGTTAAAATCCCCGGCGGATGGAAGCGAGTCAATGGAGGAAATCGCAAAGCTCGAAATCCGAACGACGAGAGAATGCCAAAGCACCAACTTAAAAATTTCCCGCGCCTTCGCACGGTATGGCTGTCGTATTTTTGAATTTGACCTTTGGGGTTTCTCTCGTAATTCGAAATCGGGGATTTGTCATTCCGGCGCCCACGCCGCCGTGTTGGAATTTCTGCCGCCAAAAAATCTCAAAAATCCTTTGCGCCTGGCGTAACGTCATGGCCGAGCCTCCTCTCGTGAACGGGAACAAACGTATGAAAACGAAACGCGTCACATGCGCAGCCCGGTGGAGGACGCGTTGATCAAAAAGACGCTGGCAGCGCAGAACGCGGCGAAAACGTAAGCGATCTCACCGGTGCCCGGAGGATAACCTTAACACGGAGGGCGCGGGTCAAACCGCGTCCGTCGTTTTGGCGCGATGCCACGCCGTTGGCCAGAGTTCGCGCGGCTCCTCCGCGCCAAAATAACGGCGGATGTGCGCGGCGCGGCGGCGCTCCACGGTGGCGCGGAATTTACGGAGCGCGGCCCGGCGGCGCCGGTGTTTGCGGCCAAATTTGTCCAGCGCGCGCAGCAGCGTGGTGTCATCCTGGATGTTGCCCATCAAGTCCTGATGCTCGCGCAGGGCGTCGCATTGCGCGGCGGTGACCCCGCCCGTCAAGGGCGCCAGCAACTCCACCAGGTAACGAAACTTTTTGAACGCGATTCGCGTGCAATGGATGCTCGTGAAATTGTCCGGCTGGCTCCGCGCCCGCCGCTTCAACACACGTTGAAAGCTCAGGTTCACCACCGTAACCAAAGGCGCAATCGATGCCTCCGCCTTGCGGGCCTCCCGTAGAAACGGGCGGGTCTCCTTGCGAAATTCACCAAGGCAATCTTTGATCTTCGAGGCATGGGACCGGTGGAGTTTGCCCGGCAGGTTCTTCGTGATGCGCTTTTCGTCGCGGCAAAGGTGATCGCGAAAATCGGTCAGCGCGGGATATTTGACGCAATCGCGCTCGACGCCGCGCAACATGGTTTGGGTGTCCCGCAGGCGGGAAAGATTGTCGAGCACGCATTTGACCGGGCGCCGGACGCGCTTCGGATGACTCGCCGGAACGAGGTCGCCCAGTAACTCGATGAGTGCCAGGAGCCGGCGTGACTCCACGCGCAGCTTGTGCACCCGCTTCTCGCCGCATTTGCGACGGCACCGCTTTAGCGCCTCTTGCCACCGCTCCCACTGCTTGTCCGGAAGCTCCGCGAGGCAACGCCAAAGGCGCCGCCGGGCGAGAGCGGAGCCTGTCTTGTTGTTGGCAACGGGTGGCATGGCAACCGGTTTTGACGTGAACAAAACAGCATAGCCCCGGGACTGTCGAGAAACCACTGCTGTCTCGCCTTTCTCGCTGTAACTCGCCATAACCACCGTGTTCGTGACCAATACGCCGCCCAATTCGTCACCGCCACGCACCGCCGACTGGCTTACTCCCGGCCGCTTTGGCGGATTTTTGGCGTTGCTGATTTTCGTCGCTTATCCCGACGTTGTGACAGGGGCGGGGACCTTCTTTTTCCGCGACTTCGGCTTCTTTGGCTATCCGCTGGCGTATTATCACAAGGCGAGTTTTTGGCGGGGCGAGATTCCCCTCTGGAACCCGCTCAGCAGTTGCGGCCTGCCCTTCCTGGCGCAATGGAACACGCTGGTGCTTTACCCGGGGTCGTTGATCTATCTGCTGTTGCCGCTCTCGTGGTCGCTGGGGATGTTTTGCCTCGCGCACCAATGGCTCGGCGGTGTCGGAATGTTCTGGCTGGCACGGCGGTGGACCGGCAGCACGACCGGCGCGGCGGTGGCGGGAACGGGTTACGCGTTCGGTGGTCTGCTGCTGAACAGCCTGATGTGGCCGAACAACATCGCGGCGCTCGGACTGCTCCCGTGGGTGCTCGGCTGGGTGGAGCGCGGCTGGCGCGAGGGCGGGAAGGCATTGCTCATCGCAACCTTGATCGGCGCGGCGCAGATGTTAAGTGGCGCGCCTGAGGTAATTCTTTTTGCCTGGCTGGTGGCCGGAACGCTTTGGGCGGTGGCGCTGGTCGCGGAGCGCGGCGAGAGTTCCGTCCGAATTCGCCGGTTCTGCCTGATGGTGCTGTGGGTGACGGGAATTTGCGCGGCGCAACTCCTGCCCTTCCTCGATCTGCTCGCCCATTCGCAGCGCGACAACTCGTATGGCAATGCTGATTGGTCCATGCCTATGTGGGGCTGGGCAAATTTTCTGGTCCCGACCTTCCGGTGCTTCACCAAATTCTTCGGCGTCATTGCGCAGCACGAGCAGTACTGGACCTCGTCCTATTACGCGGGCATAGGCGTGCTTGCGCTGGCGGGGATTGCCGTCGCGCGTGCGCGCGAGCCGCGGGTGCGAACCTTGGCGGCGCTCGCCGTCGTCAGCCTCGTGCTGGCCCTCGGAGATCACGGCTATCTTTTCCCGACGCTGAAAATGGTGGCGCCACAGCTCGGCTTTCTGCGCTACCCGGTGAAGTTTATCACGGTGACGGTAGTTTGCCTGCCGCTCCTCGCCGCGTTTGGAGCGCGCTGGTTGCTGGACACCGGCATTCCGACATCCTCCGCCCGCGGCGCGGCGAAAGTCTCCTTCGGGGTTGTGGTCTGGTTAGTGGCAGTCATTGCGTGCCTCGACTGGCAGAATCCCATTTTTCGACCCGCGCCCTTTCCGGTGTGGCCAAACGGTCTGACGCGCGCGGCCTTGCTGCTTATCATGCTCGGCGGTTTGCTTGCAGCGCGCCAACGGTTCGAGGGCCCGCGAGAACGAGGTTTGATCATTGCATTGATCCTTGTTTTCTCGCTGGACGGCCTCTCGCATGTGCCATTGCAAAACCCGACGATGCCGCGCTCCGGTTACACGCCGGGACTGGTGAAGCTCTCGCCGCAACCGATCTTCGGCGCCGGTCGCGCGATGGTGCATCCCGCCGCCGCCGCCCGCATGCATCAATTCGCCGCGCCTGACCCGCTAACCGATTATGTGGCGTCGCGGGCGGGCTTGTTCATGAACTGCAATCTGATCGACGAGATTGCCAAGCCGGACGGCTTTTTCTCGCTCTATCTGCGCCGGCCGGAGCGGGTCGAGCGGGTGATTTTGAACGGCGCCACCAACCTCCCGCCAGAGCGCGGCCCTTTGCTCGATTATCTCGGGGTCACACAAATCACCGCGCCGGAAACACTCTTTGAATGGCAACGCCGGACCAATGCCATGCCGCTCGTGACCGCCGGACAGCGCGTGGAATATTTGGACGGCGACGCGGCGTTCTATCGACTCGGCACCGCGGACTTTGATCCGCGCAATGCCGTGTGGCTGCCGCCGGAAGCGAAGGCAAAGGTCGGAGCCATCACCAACACCACGGCGCGCGTCACCATGATAAAACTGCGCGCCCAGGAATTGACGTTCACGGTGGACACTCCCGCGCCGACCGCCGCAAGCATCGCGCAAGCGTATTCGCCGCGCTGGCGGGCATTTGTGGACGGGTCCAGGACCCGTCTCTGGCAGGCGAATTACGCTTTTCAAGCGCTCGTCGTTCCGGCCGGCCATCACGAAGTGATTGTGGCGTATGTCGATTGGCCCTTCCGCATGGGAGCTGTTATCTCATTGGGGTCATTGGCGGCCTGGGTTTTCTTTTTCACCGCAGAGACGCGGAGACGCGGAGAGAATGACTAATTCCGAATCACGAATGACAAGAGAAAGGCCAACATTAAAATTCCAAAAAACTTACTTCCGCCGAACGTTGGACGAGCAGAGGAGGCGTTGATCGAAATTTTGGGCTTGGTAATTCTCTCGTCATTCGGATTTAGGTTTTCGTCATTTCGCTATTCGTCACTCGCCACCGTGTGGTGACCAGCTCACTTCCCAGATGTGTCCGTCCGGGTCGGCGAAGAAACCGGCGGTGCCGCTCCAAAATACTTTTTTCGCGGGTTTCACGATTCGCCCGCCTGCTTTCTCCGCGAGTGCCAGCACGGCAGCGACATCCGCCTCGGCGCGGACGCCGTGAGTCAACAGCACGCCGCTGAATTGCCCAGAGGGAGGCGGTGTCACTCCGGCGTATTCCGCGAGGCGGTCGAGCGGATAAAGAACGAACCGCGTGCCTCGCGTGGAAAAGAACGCGATGTGCGCGCCCTCCTCGACACTCGTGGGAAACCCGAGGCCGTCCCGGTAAAAACGAATCGCGCGCGTCAAGTCCGCGACGCCCAAAGTCAAACTGGTGATGCGTGGCTCCATAATGTTCACGTGAGAATCAGGTTTTATCGCGGAAGGTGAGTCATTGAAATTGGCAGGCGCGGCTTTTGGCGATGCGACGCTCATGGAAGAGGTCTCCTCCATGGCACTGGCGACGCGTTCCATCAACCCGGCCGCGAGCCGAAGCATCTCTTGCTCCACCGGCGTGAGGGCGCTTGCCAGGGCGCGGGCTAGTCTGGCACGTCGTTTGGCCACCTCCACCACCAGTAATGCCCGTCCCGTGTCGGTTAACCGGATCAAACTCTGACGGCGGTCGCTTTCGTCTGGCTCGCGCTGGATGAACCGATCCTCCTGGAGACTGGCGAGCAGGCGGGTCATGGATTGCGGTTGGAGGCCGAGGTGGTCAGCGAGAGCGGACGCGGTGGCGGGGCCTCCTTGGGCCAGCCGCCCCAGAATGCCCATTCGCGAGACGCCGGGACCTTCCCCCGGCTTGGTCGAGCGCAGCCGCTGGTTCAGATGCGCGACCTGCCGGTAGAGCATCCCGGCCGTTTCCGATGTTGCTTTGGAAAATGGATCGTCCGCATTCATGTATTACGCAATGCGTATTATATGAAGTCGAATTTTGCAATTTAAATCTTTAAAATGGGGTAATGTTGGACGCTTTGCGTTTTAATCAGGCCGCGTAACCGGGCGAGGATTCGTGTTTTTCCGAAGATCGCCAAGGCACCCAAAAGCGTGGGGTTCGCCGGGGTGGCTGATAGCGGTCTGTGGCCCGGGTCCGAAATTCGCGATAGAGGCGGCTGCGCGCCCACCAGATCCAAAAGACATCGTTCACCAGGCTAAGCACCAGCCAGACACTGCACAGAACGAACCCGCCGGGGTCGCGCCGGTCAGGGGAAAAAATCGACATCACGTTGACGGCAAAAGAGAACCCAATCCACGGCCACACCAGCACGCGAAAGCCGGCCGTGCCCGCGACCATGCTCGGGCGCTTGACGGTCAGGCCCAGCCACATGCCCAGCCAGCCGAGCGCGACCATGTCCGCGACGAAAACGATCATGCCAACGATGTACATCGTGGTCCAAGCGTCCGGCAGGTTGGTAGTCCACTCGCGGGAAGCGCCGCCGAAATGAAGGCAAACGTCGAGAAAAAGCACCGTGATCGCCGGCCAGAAAAATTGCCGTCGCAACGCGGCCCATTGACCGCGGACGATTTCCCGGGTGGAAAGCGGGGTGGAAAGAATGAGCTCCAAGGCGCCACTGAGGCGGTCTTGCGCGAGGCGTTGTCCCGCTTGACCGGCTGACCACAGTTTTAAGACGGAGTGCAGCAACAGCGGAGGAATGATGAAAAGCGGGGTCCGGTCGCCGTCCGGCAGATTCAGCATGAGGCCCAGCCAGCCGACCACCACCACCGCCAGGAACGTCCAGGTCAGCGCGTTTTGCATCCGGTCTCCGCCCGCCAGCCAATAGAACGGATTGCGATTGAGCATCCGCCTTCGCCAGCGCAGGCGCTGCTCCCGGGTGCCGCGGCTCCAAATGGCCCAGCGCTCCGCCCAGCGGAGCGAGCGGACAGTGGAGGACTTGTCCTGCCAGGCGCGGGGCAAAATGACAACTGCCAGCGCGAAGAAAATCCAGCTTATGGCGTGGGTGAGCAACAGCGGCGTCCAGTAAACCCCGGCCGAAAATCGATTCGCGGCCACGTGGGTGCGCAGCAATGGATACCACGGCGCGGCCCAGAAATCCGGGTCGGTCGCGGGAAAGGGCATTTGGTTCACCAGCGCGTCAATGATGAAGACCAGCGGGTAGGAGCAGAATATCAGGATCGTGAAAAAGGTGGCCGACATGGCGCGCCGCTCATGCCAACTGAGCACCGAGACCAGCAGGCCGGCGGCGAGGGAGAAAAAAAGCGCGTTCAACTGCACCAGCGCGGCGAAAAAAAATTCCCCGAACGTCAACCCGCCCGCAAACAGCGGAATTGCGAGCACGGGCAGCGCGGCGAGAATTCCATAAAACATGCGCATCGAGGTGGAGAACAACTTGCCGAGTACGATGTCCAGCGATTTCAGGTCCGTGAGGAAGAGCAACCCGAGAGTTCCCGAGCGCTTTTCCTCGCTGACACAATCCGCGGTGTTCTTGATTCCCGCCAGGACGCACACGGTGAAGAGCCACCAGACCAGCCCGTTAAAGACCATGCGCGCCACGAAAGCGGGCACGCCAATCCGGGAGGAGGTCAGAAAAAACCATCCGCCTCCGATGATGGGAAACAGGGCGCTCAAACAACGGACGCGATAGGTGGCGGGTTGCCGGGAGGCAACGCGCAACTCGCGTTCGACGATGGGCAGGAAGGTTGGCAGTCCCATAGTTCTTTGGCGGCTCGCAAATTGGACAAACGCGGGCGCCGTACGGCACGCAAGTCAACCATCAAACCGGCGGGCCGGCGATCAGAACCGAACGAGCGGCGCCGTTTCGTCCAGAAAGCTCGTGAACCACGCCTCCGGCTCGCAAGAAAAGACCGCCTCCGCTCCGCGCCACGGAAACCGCAGCCCGCCCGCGTGCAAGGCCTGGTTTGCCAGCAACAATTGCCCGCGGCGCGTGTCAGTCAACTGTCCCGCGATGAATTCCAGATAAAGCCGCTCGTCGCCCCCATAAATTTTGTCGCCCACAATCGGATGGCCAATGCTCGCGAGGTGGATGCGAATCTGATGTTTGCGACCGGTGCGCGGAACGACGCGCAGCAGCGCGAAATCCCCTTCCGGCCGTTGGAACCGCCGCTCCACCCAATACTCCGTTTGCGCCGCCGCGCCATCCGCGCGAACGGTGTCTTTTATGGCCACGGGGCTCGCCTCATCTTTGCCCAGCGGCGCGTCGATCATGGCGTGTTCGCCCGCCGGATGACCGTGGACGATGGCGCCATATTCCTTGTGGACACGACGCCCCTCCCAATCGCGCCGCAACTCGCGCGCGGCCTCGGCGCGCTTGGCGATGACAACGAGGCCGGAGGTCTCGCGGTCGAGCCGGTTAATGAATTGCGGCGCGGAATTCTCTCCCAAGTGCAGGCGCAGCCGGCCTATCAGGCTCGAAAGCGCGTCGGTCTTGGTTGGGTGGCAAACCAGGTCGGCGGGTTTGTTGACCACGAGCAGGTCGCTGTCCTCGTGAACGATGTTCAAGAAAGGGGACATTCAATGACGAATCGCGAAATCCGAATGACGAGAGAATTCCCAAATGAAAGAGCGCCAAACCCGCGCGACTCAAGCACCAGGCCATTGGCGCGGCACGAAGTGATGGGAAATTTGGCCATTTGTCAGCCGGAATTCGTCATCCCCCAACGCGCTTGTCAAGCCCGGGGACCGTCGTATGATGGGGCGACGTGATGGAAAAACGACAAATTGGCCTGGCGTGCCTGCTGGTGGCGGCGTTCGCGCTGTCCCGCTGGCCCGACGTCATGCCGTACGCCGTCTCGCCGGCCTACGGGCTGGCGCTCTGCTGCGGCGCGTTTCATCGGCGGTTCCCGTGGTGGCTCGCCTTGGGAACTGTCTTCGTGACCGATGTGTTGAAAAACATTTTCCAATACCAGGTCAACGCGCTCGGCGGCTTCATGCTGTTCAATTATTGCGCGTACGCCGTGGTGTACTGGCTGGGCCGCCAATTCTCCGCCAAAACCTCGCTCTGGAAATTTACCATCGGCGGCGTTTTCGGAGCATTGCTTTTCTACATCGTTACCAATACCGCCGCCTGGCTTTCCTTGTCCGAATACCCGAAGACACTTTCCGGGTGGTTTCAAGCTCTCACCGTCGGTCTCACCGGCTGGCCGGAGACCTGGAAGTTCTTTGGCCGCACGGCGCTGGGAGGAGGGTTGTTTGCCGCCTTGTTCGCGGCGGCTTTCCAAGCCACTGCCCAGACTGAGCCGGAGCCCGAGCCGGAGGAGGAGACCGCCGAGGCTCCAGAAGCCGAGCCGGAGAAAGCAAAGAGCTAAGGGGCCGCTCACGCGCCGGTCTCGTTTTGCCCGCGCTGGCAGTCTGGCCGCACATGCCTAAAATTGGAGTCATTTCGGACACGCACGGGCACTTGGATTCCCAAGTGGTCCGCTTGTTTGCCGGTGTCGAGCACATCCTGCACGCGGGCGACATCGGCTCGCCTTGCCTGGTGCTTGAACTCGAGGAGATCGCGCCGGTGACCGCCGTGAACGGCAACAACGACGGCGACCTGGACTACGAGGAAACCGAGGTGGTCATCGTCGGGGGGCGCAAATTCCTCGTGCATCACATCATTGACCCGCGCGCGCCGGACGAGTTCTTGCGGCTGCGCATCGAGCGGGAATCTCCCGACGTGGTGGTGTTCGGCCACACGCACAAGGCGTTTGCGGAAACTATTGGGGGGATTCTCTATTTCAACCCAGGTTACGCCGGCCGCCCGCGCTTCAACCTCACGCGCTCGGTGGCGATCCTCCACTGCGGCGAGAGCGGCATCCGGCCGGAGACGCTGCCGCTCTGACTTTCCTTACACCACCGCGAATTTCACCGTCACCGCGTAAAATCCCGCCTCCGTGGCGCGGTCCACATAGACGGTGGCAAACGCGTCTCTGCCGGTGAAAGTGGTCGCGCTGGCCGTCCCGGTCGCCGTGGTGGAAAACGAAACCACGGTCCACGAGTCGTTCATCGTCGGGCGGAACAGCACCTGGTAAGAGGTGGAGGGTTGCCCGTAGAACGTGACCGCCACGCGCGGCGACGGCGTGTTTCCCGTCGAGACGACCTGCGCGTCCATCGCGAACGAGTAGTCCGGCAAATCGACAACCAGCTGGTCGTTGCCGTCAAAGGTGATTTTGTAGGAGGTGAGGGGGAAACTCGCCGGGCCGACGATGACCGAGCCGTCCATTGCGTAGCGCGAGTTATGGCACGGGCAGGTGTACGACCGGGCGCTCGCGGAGTAAGAGCGCACCGCGCAGTCCTCGTGGCTGCAGCGCGAATTGAGCGCGAAGAACTGGTTGTTCGCGCCGCGAGTGATCAGGAGCGGGTACTGACCCAGCGGAAAATCCGAGACGATCCTGCTGCCGCCGATGCGCACCGAGCCGTTGGCGTTTTTCAATGCCGGGAAGTCGCTTACCTTGAGGCGCAACTGGCTGATCTCGTCATCCCCCACCGGGCGCACGTCCGCGAGCAAGGTGCCGAACCACTCGCTCGTGCCCAGTGTGGAGGAAGCGGTGCCGAATGCGAGCAATCGGAGGAAGTTGCGACGGGAGTCGGTGGGAATCGAGTTCATGAACAAAATATTCGGGCCGGGTTAAAGTGGCCACCTGTCCTATGACAGCAGGCCACAAAGACAAATTACGGGTGAAGTCAGCACAAAATCTGCCACGGTTACTCGCGCGACATTCATTTCTGGCCTTCAAACAGGCTTGGAGCCACTGCCTCGGCCAGGGCTTTGGAGCGAGCCAGGATTTCCGGCGCGGACTCGCAGCTCAGCGCGAATTCGGCCAACTCCCGCGCCTCGGAGAGTCGCAGCCGGCGTAGCAAAAACTTCACTTGCGGCACCAGGGGAGGCGCGGCGCTGAATTCATCCACGCCCAGTCCCAGCAACAATGGCGTGAGCGCGGGGTCGCCCCCCATTTCGCCGCAGACGCCGACCCAGATGCCCGCCTTGTGCGCGGCGTCCACCGTCGCCTTGATAAGGCGCAGGATCGCCGGATGGGTTGGCTCGTACAGGTGGGCGATCCGCTCGTTCAGGCGATCCACCGCCAGGGTGTACTGGATCAAATCGTTGGTCCCGAGGCTGAAAAACTTGACCCGCTTGGCAAGCGAGTCGGCGACCATCACCGCCGACGGAATCTCGATCATCGCCCCGACCTCGATGGCCTCATTGAACGGCACGCCCCGCGCGCGCAGGCCGGCCTTGCACTCCTCCAGCACGGCGTTCGCCTGGTTCAACTCGTCCAGCCCGGAGATCATCGGGTACATGATCTTCACATCCCCCTCGACGCTGGCGCGCAGAATCGCGCGCAACTGCTCGCAAAAGACCTCCCGCTCCTGGAGGCAATACCGGATCGCCCGCCAGCCAAGGAACGGGTTCATCTCGGGCGGCACTTGGAGGTGTGACGGAAACTTGTCGCCGCCCAAATCGAGCGTGCGAATGATGACGGGCGCGGGCCGCAGCGCGGCGGCCACCTGGCGGTAAGACTCGTATTGCTCCTCCTCCGAGGGGCGCGTGTCCCGGTGCAGAAAGAGATATTCCGTGCGGAACAATCCCACGCCCTCGGCGCCAAACGCCTTGACGGACTCGGCGTCCGCCGCTTGCTCGATGTTCGCGGAGAGGGTTACTTGATGGTTGTCCAGCGTGACGGCCGGGCTGTCCTTGATCTCGCGCAGCTTGTCCTCCAGGTTCACCTACCGCCGCACGAGCTGGCCGTATTCGAAGAGCGTCTGGTCCGTCGGGTTGACAATCACCACGCCGTTGTAGCCGTCGAGCAGCACGAACTGGCCATCCTCGATGATCTCGCTAAAATCCTTCAATCCCGCGACCGCCGGAATTTGCAACGACCGGCCGAGAATCGCGGTGTGGGAGGTTTTGCTGCCGGTGTCGGTCGCGAAACCGAGCACGAGCTTTTTGTCGAGCACCGCTGTGGCCGACGGCGCCAAGTCCCGCGCCACGATGATGCTGGGCTCCCGCAACGCGGGCAGTTGGTGCGGTGACGGCTTGCCGGTGAGATTGGAAAGGATGCGCCCGACCACGTCCTCCATGTCGTGCGCCCGCTCCTTCAGATACTCGTCCTCCACCGCCCCGAGCACCGCGACATATCGCTCTGTCACCTGCTTTAGCGCGTATTCGACGTTCACCCGTTTGTCCCGCACCTGGCGCGTGACCTCTTCAATGAGAGTCTGGTCCTCCAGCACCAGCAAGTGGGCGTCAAAGATGTTCGCGTCGGCCGCGCCCATGTCCTCGCGCACGCGTCGCTGCACCTCGATCAACTGCTGGCGGGTGGCCAGCAACGCCTTGTGGAAGCGGTCCAAACTGGGGGCCACCTCTTCCTCGGCAAGGATGCGCTGGGGGATTTCGCCGGGCTTTTTGCCGGCCAGGACGACCTTGCCCCGACAAACCCCCGGGGAGACGGCGATGCCTTGGTACACCTTCTCACCGGCATGCGCGTGCGAGGCCATGCGCGCTGTTTAACGCAAAGGCAGGGCGTTTGAAAACTGAAATCCGTGCGAACTCAGGGTTTTCCCGTAATTTTGGGCAAGTTTACCGGATTCCCGGTGGTTTTTGATTTGGGTATCGGTAACGGGGGTGTTCCCGTTCTCGCTCAGCCGGAGCCTTGATCCGGCTTGAATCCCGCGGGTGAAAATCCATTTTCGGCGGTTCTGCGGTCGCCAAACTACGCCTTCGGGTGATTTAGCGCCATTCTGGCGCCCACCAGCAGCAAGACCAGTCCAAGGACAAAGGCCGTCCCGCCTTGCAGCAAAAAGACGCGCGCGGCGGCGTGAGCATCAGCCAGCGAGTGCGAATGCCACGCGCGCCATGCCGCCACGCCGTTTAGCCCGGAATAAGCCCACGCGAACAAT
>CAZMLP010001134.1:0-2577 GCA_964566745.1 uncultured Verrucomicrobiota bacterium
AATGCTCGTCTGGTTGATGATCTCGGCCCGCACGCGCAGGTCCTCAATCTCCTCGGCAATTTTGTGCTGCTCGGTCCAATCGGTGGCGATTTCAACGATCTTGACCGGATTGCCCTGGGCGTCCGGGACGGGCTGGTAGCTGGCGCGCAACCAGATTTCCTTGCCGTCCTTTTTCAGCCGCTTGTAATCGCCCGCTTGGGGCTTTCCCTCTTTGAGCTCGCGCCAAAAACGCTGATACACCTCGCCCTCGCGCTCGGCGGGCGCCACCTGCACGCTGTGGGGACGATGTTGGACCTCCTCAAGCGTGTAGCCGGTGAGCGCAAGATACCGGGCGTTCGCGCTCAGCAGGGTTCCGTTGAGGTCATGTTCAGCCACGGCGAGGGATTGCTCGATCGCGCCGAGGCGGCCGCGCAACTCGGCCAGGCCGGCACCGTGGTTGTCCGGTGTTGATTTTTTGCGTGTCGATCCGTTTCGATACGAGCCGTTTGATTTGAGCCGGGGGGGCCGGGGAGTTTTGACTTGCATATTAGTTTGTTTGGTTTGCGGGTGTTTGGCCGGCGAACCGCCGGCGGTCGGGTTTTATTAACTTGAGGTGATCAGGCGGAGTGATGGGCGTCGCCTTGCTCGCCCATTCCGGCATTGGCCGGCAGATTTACTGTTTTTTCCGTGTCGAGGATCAGCAAAAGGTGTTTTTCCAGCTTGTACACCCCCTGTACCAGCTCGCGAGCCGTGCCCGTGAGCGTATCCGGGGGGCGTTCGTACCGCTCCTCGTCGATTTCCATCACATCCCCGATCTCGTCAACGAGCAGGCTCACGGCGCCATCCTCGCTCCGAACAACCACGTTCATCGGCAGTTCCTCGGAGGTTCGCGCGGGCAGATCCAGACGACGGCGCAAATCGATGGCGGCCACGATTTGTCCCCGAAGGTTGATCAGCCCCTGAATCATGGCGGGCGCAAGCGGAACGCGGGTCATCTCCTGATAGCGGATCACCTCCTGGACTTTGAGGACCTCCACGCCGAAGAAGAGGCCGTTCACGAGAAAGGTGCAGAATTGTTTGGTGCTGGTCATGAAGCGAGAGGAGTAAACGGTTAAGATTGCCCGGCTTCCCGGGAGAATGAGGGGTCAGCCGCCCGGACAATGCCTGCCACATCGAGCATGTCGGTCACCTTCCCCTGGATCACCGCCGAGCCTAAAATCCCGTCCCGGCTGGCTTGCCGTTTCACCCGGACGGCGTCATGCACGATGTCGTTAATCTTGCCGACGACGAGACCCACGCTGCGGCCGCCCTCCGCATAGACCACCACTTGCATCGGATCAGACGGCTCAATCACCGGCTCCGCCCCGGGCAAATAATTGGCAACTTGGAGGAGGGGCAAAATTTGGCCGCGATATTGCACGACCTCCTGCTCGCCAGAACGCTCGACGAGGGAACGCGGAAACTCCTCAAGCCGCGCCACCAGGGAGAGCGGGATGGCCATGCGTCCATTCCGGCCGGCATTGAACAGCAGCAGAGTCTCATGGTCCTCCGGCCGCCCGTCCGTGACCGCTGCGGCCTGGGCTCGCCGGTCGTGTTGCTCGGCAATCAGATTGCCTTGCTGGGCCAGGCCGAGAACGTCAAGAATCAACGCCACCCTGCCATCTCCCATGATCGTGGCGCCGGCGAAACTCGCCAGACCCTTCAATTGTTTGCCCAAGGGTTTGACAACGATTTCCTCGGTGTCGTTGATTTCGTCCACCACCAAACCGAACCGGCGCCCGTCCGCCTGCAACACCACAATGTTGACGGCCTCGCCGCCCGGTTTCTTTTCGGAGGAGGAGGCGGCCGCCAGTTTCAGAACCCGGTTGAGATACGCCAGCGGCAGCAATGTCCCGCGCAGGCGATAAATGGGCGTCCCGTAGAGGGACTCGATGGCGTTCGCGGCCTGCTCCGCCTCGATCCGCACCAGTTCCAGCAAGCTGACCTGCGGGATCGCGAAACGCTCGCCGCCGCTCGTGACAATCAGGGCTGGAATAATTGCCAGGGTCAGCGGGATCTTTATCTTGAGAGTCGTGCCGAAACCAGCCTCGCTCAGGACGTCCACCGAGCCGCCAATTTTTTCAATGTTCGTCCGCACAACATCCATGCCCACTCCCCGGCCGGAAACGTTGGTCACCTTTTCGGCGGTCGAAAATCCCGGCAAAAAAATCAAATTGTAAACCTCGCGATCGCTCATCCGGGCCGCCTGCTCCTTTGTAATCAGGGAGCGTTGCACCGCTTTCTCCTTCACCTTGGCCACGTCGATTCCACGACCGTCATCCGCGATCTCGATATTGACCTGTCCCCCCTCGTGAAAGGCGCGGAGGGACAATCGCCCCGTCTCCGTTTTGCCGGCCGCCCGGCGTGCCTCAGGGGTCTCAATTCCATGGTCAATCGAGTTGCGAATGATGTGGGTCAACGGGTCTTTGATCGCCTCGATAATGGTGCGGTCGAGCTCCGTCTCCTTGCCCGCCATGGCCAGGTCCACCTTTTTCCCCAAATCTTGCGAGACGTCATGGACAATCCGCGGATATTTGGCCCAGAGGTTTCCAATGGGCT
>CAZMLP010001135.1:0-1635 GCA_964566745.1 uncultured Verrucomicrobiota bacterium
GCTCCATGCGTCCTCATGAGCCAGTCCTTGCACCGCACCCTGCATTTGAAACCGTTTCGGCGCCAGCAGACGCAATCCATCGGGTTCTGTTCCCAACCACAGCCAGCCTTCCCGTTTCGGCATCAAAGACCTGATGGTGCCAAGCGACTTTCCTCCGATTTTCACCGCCTCGACTCGACCGTTGAAATATTGCCACAAATCAGTTTGGGCTGCGAACCACAACACACCGTCTGCTTTCTCCATGGCGATCACGTTTGGGATATAGTTAGTCAACAAGGAAACGGTTTCTGACTCGCTGATTTCGCCGATGAACGCCGCCGACCAGTCCCATCCCCTCCTACCCAGGTTCGGCCATCCGTCTCCCGGGCAAATGCGATCATGGGCCCTGGAAGCTTGTAGGAACTCGCCAGTCAGCGCAGAGTTTCATCGCCTTTGCAACACCGCCGGGCGTCGGGTCGCACCTCCGGCCGGGTCAGGAATCACACGACACTTGCTTTCTTGGCCCCTCCAAAGCGTCGCCACCACACCTCCTGCTGGAACCCGAAGATGTTCTCAATGACGGGGCGCACAAAAAGCGGGTGCGCGACGAAGCCAAGCGGGACGGAGTATGGCGCCACGTCACGGGCGAGCGTGCCGCCATCGCGAGCCTCGAACATGTGCGTGTGCGTCCACCGTAGGCGATTGCCCCCCGGCCGGATCAATCGTCAGTCCCTTCGCTGACTTTGGCACGCCAGGGGACTCTCAATCCCAAAGCCAATGGGGACAATCCATGGCGTCTTCGGATGCGCGGCACTTGCGGCGCCGGACAAATCTTGCGGGGAGTCGGCGCGTGCCCGGCCAACGGCCAATGAAACGCCTTGGACCACTTGGGAATGCCGTCAGTTTCATTCCAACTGCATGTTGAACACGTCCGGCTTTGATCCCGTTTCCCGGAAGGGTGGCTGATCCTGAATTGGAATCAGCCACCGCCTCCGTGGCGTCGTCTTGGTTTCCATTTGCTGGAAAACTCGCTGCATTGTTTAGCCTTTCGCCAGATCGCTTCACGAATTCGGAGAAGCACCGCAATGCTGGTTCTTTGGATTTTGGAGCGTCTGTGCAGTTCCATGCGCGTGGCAAAGCGGGATTGGCGGTGGTTAGAGTTTCTGCTTGGCAAGAAAGATCCTCATCAGCGACGCAACGGTCGCCCCGTCCTCTTCGAGCGCGAAATGCCCGGTGTCGAGGATGTGAAAATCCACGTTCTTCAAGTCCCGGCGATACGGATACGCGCCCTCGGCCGGGAAAATAAAATCATTCTTTCCCCATACGATCAGCATTGGCGGTTGGTGCTTGCGGAAGTATTCCTGCCATTTCGGGTATAAGGGCGGATTCGAGCCATAGGAGTAGAACAACGCGAGCTGGATGTCCTGGTTGCCTGGCCGGTCCATCAGGGCCTGGTCCACCACCCAATTGTCAGGGCTGATCGATTCCAACCGCCGGACACCGTTCGTGTATTGCCAGTGCGTGGCGCCCATGGTGAGCAACTTTCGCAATTCTGCCGCGTTTGCCTCCGAGCGATCATTCCAGTACGCTCGAAACGGCTTCCAAAAATCGAGCAAACCCTCCTCGTAAGCATTGCCGTTCTGCACGATCAATGAT
>CAZMLP010001136.1:0-4604 GCA_964566745.1 uncultured Verrucomicrobiota bacterium
TAAAGCATTGGTGGGGGCCGAAAGGCTGCAAAATTCAGCACTGCAAATTGGATCTGCGCCCCGGCGGAATGTTCCTCTATTGCATGCATTATCTCAACTATTCTGAGATGTGGGGCAAATTTGTGTTTCGCGAGGTGGTCCCGATGGAGCGTTTGGTTTGGATCAATTCGTTCTCGGACGCGGCGGGCGGGATTACCCGCCATCCCATGAGCCCCACATGGCCGGCCGAGATGCGGACGGTGCTCACGCTGACCGAGGAAGGAGGAAAGACGACGTTGACCCTTCGCTGGTCGCCGCTCTGCCCGAACGCGGAGGAGCGTGCCACGTTCGCGGCCGGGATGGATTCCATGCGCGGAGGCTGGACCGGCACCTTTGATCAACTCACCGAGTATCTGGCGCAACAACGGAAAGACTAAGTTCCACCGAATTCGCCCACGCTGTGGCTCTCATCCCGGATCACGGGGTGAGAGCCTGCGGAGCCGGGACGGTTTTTGGTTCAAATATTCAACTGACTGATTATCAGATGTTTGTGGGATTGTTTCGATGGAAACGATTTGAGTTTCACGCGCCAAACAGTCTTGCCGAATCCTCGATGCCAAGTTTAAAATCAACCACATCCGCAACCGGCGTCCATCAGACGCAAAAAAGATTCACCAGAAAAAATGTCCTGAGCGGAACCTTTCGTCCGTCGTATCCATGAACCGATACTTAACTCATTAACCATTAAGAAATATGTCCAACATGCAAAACAACCTCGCGACCATTCAGACCTACCTCAACTTCGACGGCGTCTGCGACCAGGCTCTCGACTTCTATTCCAAGACGATCGGGGCGGAAGTGGTCAGCAAGATGCGTTTCAAGGACAGTCCCGACCCCAACACCTGCTCCGGCGGCCAGGCGGACAAGGTCATGCATGCCGCCTTCAAGGTGGGGAACACCCTGGTGATGGCCTCGGACGGGCGCTGCACCGGCACGCCGAAATTCGACGGCTTTCACTTGACCATCAATGCCGCCAATGACGCAGAGGCCGCCAAATTGTTCGCGGCTTTGAGCGATGGCGGGCAGGTGATGATGCCGCTCGGCAAGACGTTTTTTGCCTCGAGCTTTGGCATGCTCAAGGACCGCTTTGGAGTCCACTGGATGGTGTTGGTGGTGAATTGTCCCACCGCCGCCTGATCCTGCCATTTGCCACTTTCACCACGTTTATGAACATCCTGCTTATCATCGGGGCGGTCGTTGTCATCGTCGTGGTGATTGTGGCCATGCAACCGGCCGAGTTCCGCCTCAGCCGGTCCACGAAAGTCTCCGCGCCTCCGCCAGCGGTCTTCGCCCAAGTGAACGACTTCCACAATTGGGAGAACTGGTCACCTTGGGCGAAGATCGACCCGGCAATGAAGCAGACTTACTCGGGCGCGCCCGCCGGCAACGGCGCGATCTATGAATGGGCGGGCAACTCCAAGGCGGGCGCGGGACGGATGACCATCGTGGAGAGCCGTCCCGGTGAACTGGTCCGTATCAAACTGGAGTTCCTGAAACCGTTCCAAGCCGAGAACCAGGCGGAATTCACATTCCATCCCCAAGGTAACCAGACCGCAGTGACGTGGACGATGACCGGTCGCAAAAATTTCATGTTCAAGGCGGTTCACTTGCTGATGAGCATGGAGAAAATGGTTGGCGGGCAATTCGAGCAGGGGCTGGCGCAAATGAAAGCCGTCGCCGAGGCGCGCCAGTAGCGGCGCTTCAATTTCGATTCACACCAATCCAACTTATGAAAATCGCTTTCATCATTGTTCGCATCCTGATGGGTTTGCTGTTTCTGATGGCCTCAATTCCGGTGCTTTTCCATCTCCCCATGCCGGAGCCCAAGCTGGAGGGAAATGCCAAGCTCTTCATGGACGGGATCACGGCGACGACTTATTTTTTGCCGTTTTTAAAGCTTACTGAATTCGTTTGCGGCTTGGCGTTTCTCGCCGGCCGGTTCGTGCCGTTGGCCGCGGTGGTGCTTTTTCCCATCACGCTGAACATTTTCCTTTACCACCTGTTTGTCTTGCCCTCGGCGCTGCCGATGGCAATCGCGATTCTGGTGGCGAACCTCTTTCTCGCCTATGCCTGCCGGAAGCACTATGGACCGTTGTTGCAGGCGAAGAGGATTCCTTGATTTCGCGTCCCCAGAACCCGTGGCACAATGATAAAAACTTCGCCAGCTTTGTCCTAAACACGCCCGCCCGTTCGTCGTATCCTTGAATGACCAAGACATCATTCGATCAACAATTCAAAAAATTATGAGCGCAACCAAGCAAGAGACACATTACATGCTGTTGTTCCGGGGCAATGACTGGCACAAGGGGCTTTCTCCCGAGGAAACCCAAAAAGTGGTCGGCCAATGGATGGGCTGGTTCGAGCGTCTGACCGCGCAGGGCAAGGCCATCGCCGGCAACCCGCTCGAGCCCGAGATCAAGGTTGTTTCCGGCAAGAACGGTCGTGTCGTGGCGGACGGCCCGTTCACGGAGTCCAAGGAGGCGATTGGCGGCTATTTCCTGCTGCGCGTTGGCAGCTTTGACGAGGCCGTGGCGATTGCCAGGGAGTGCCCGGGACTTCCTCATGGCGCGGTGGTCGAAGTGCGGCAAGTGGCGGGCGAGTGCTCGATTGCGGCCGAGGCGCGGAACCAAGCCCAACTCGCGACGGCTTAAACGCTTCTTGACCTATGAACTCTTCCCAAAACGAATATTTGCTGCTGTTCAAGGGCGGGGATTGGCACAGCCGGCTGCCCGACGCTGAATTTCAGCAGACGATGAGCAAACTGAGCGCCTGGTTTGAGCAACTGGCATCTCAAGGCAAAGTAAAAGGAGGCCAAGCCCTTGCCAGCGAAGGCTCGATTCTCTCTCGCAAGAACGCAATGGTTCTCTCCGACGGCCCGTTCGTGGAAACCAAAGAGACGATTGGCGGTTACTTGCTGGTGACAGCGGACAGCCTGGCCGAGGCCGTCGCCCTCGCGAAGACAAATCCCAGCCTCGAATATGGCACGCAAGTCGAGGTGCGACCCGTGATCGCGGAATGCCCGGCAATGACGCGGATGAAGAAGCTCAACCCGGAGTGGGACTTTGCCCCGGCCCCGGCCCTGGCGCCGGCGGAGGCGTGATGGTTGGCTTGACGGGTCGGCCCATGGATCGTCACCGCAAATAACATCAACGCCTCGCCGCCGGCCACAATCCGGCGGGGGGCGCGTTTCAAACCAATGCCCGCATACGTTGCCATGCTCCGGGGAATCAATGTGACCGGGCGTAACATGATCAAAATGGAACGGCTTCGCGCGTCATTCGAGGCGCTCGGATTCAAGAACGTGCAAACGTACTTGCAAAGCGGCAACGTGATCTTCACCGCGCCGGGCGCCGCGCCCAAGCTTCAGAAACAAATCGAGGCGCGATTGCTCGCGGACCATGGGTTTGAGGTCAAAGTCTTTTTGCGCACCGGCGCGGAATTGGCGGCGGTCGTTGAGGCAAATCCTTTTGCCAAGAACACCGCGCTGGAGCCGGCCAAGCTGCACGTCACGTTTCTTTCCGAGGACGCACCGGCCACAGCCGCCGAGACCCTAAAAGCCTTGGTGACCCAGCAAGAGGAATTTCACATTGCGGGCCGGGAGATTTATCTGCAATGCCCCGCCAGCTACGGCAACACCAAGCTCTCGAACAACAACATCGAGCGCAAATTGAAACTCGGCGCGACCACGCGAAACTGGAGATCGGTGAACGCGCTTTGCGAATTGGTCAACGCCTCCAGGTGAACACGCACTTCTTTTCAAGCTCCGCCGACTTTCGCCGCTGGCTCGGCGAGAATCACGCGCGCTCCGAGGGCATCTGGCTGCGGCTCGCAAAAAAGGACTCGGGCGAGACTTCGGTGACTTACGCCGAGGCATTGGACCAGGCGCTTTGCCACGGTTGGATTGACGGGGTGAAGCAGCCCAAAGACGACAAGTGCTGGTTGCAGCGGTTCACACCCCGCAAGCCCAAAAGCCGTTGGTCGAAGCTCAATACCGGCCATGTGGAACGCTTGATTCGCGAGGGACAGATGACCGTGGCCGGCTTGAAGGCAGTCGAGGCCGCGAAGGCCGACGGGCGCAGGCAGGCGGCTTACGACTCGTCCGCGAGCGCGGCGCCGCCGGAAGATTTTTTAAAAGAGTTGCGAAAGAGCAGGAAGGCGCTGGCCTTTTTCAAAACTCTCAACCGCGCGAACGTTTATGCCGTGGTCTATCGGCTGCAGACTGCGAAGAAACCGGAAACCCTCGCACGGCGCATGAGACAGATCCTGGACAAGATGGAAAGCGGTGAGAAATTTCACTCGTAGCAGATGACTGGCTCCACGGGCGATTTGAACAACATCGAGAATCCGCCGCCACCACCCGCGCCGGGGCAGGGGGTGACGCAAGTGGTGGAGCATTTGTTTCGTCACGAGGCAGGCAAGATGGTCGCCACGCTGACCAGAATTTTCGGGCTGGAGCACTTGGCGCTGGCGGAGGATGTCGTGCAAGAGGCACTGGTCCGGGCGTTGCGGACCTGGCCGTTCCACGGCATCCCGAAAAACCCGTCCGCGTGGATCATGCGCACCTC